>JAJAYM010000053.1 GCA_027117675.1 Actinomycetes bacterium
ATCGTTGTTGCCGCCGCCATTGTTCGGCGGTTTCGTCGGCTGGGCGGTGGGTCGGGGCGAGGCGGGGGGTTCAGGCTGGGTCGGTTCCTGGGTCGGTTCCTGGGTCGGTTCCTGGGTCGGTTCCTGGGTCGGCTCAGGCTCTCCCGTCGGCTCAGGCACTTCGGTCGGGCCGGGCCCTTCGGTGGGGTCAGTGCCCGGCAGCGTCGGCGCGTCCGTCTCAGGGCCAACCGCGCCAGGGCCCCCCAGACTAGGTCCCGGAGCCTCGTCGTCCGGCTGCGACACCTGACCCTCCGACTTCGACGGAGTGGGCGTGGGTGCGCCTCCTGGCTCGGAGTCGACCTGGAGCGGCTTTCCCGGCTCAGGTGTGGGGGCGACGGTGACACCCGCCTCGGACCGAGGGGCGGCGTCCAGGGTGCGGCTGGCGACCACAGCCATCGTGGTGAGGCCGCCCGCGACGAGGCCCCCGGCGAGCAGGACGGCCACTGCAGCGCCACCTGCTGTCTCTGCGCTGGCTGCGAACCACGCCGAGGAGTGCCGCCAAACGCTCACGGCTGACCCTCCCTCCTGGCGTTCACATCCGCTACCCGGTCTTGGAGCTGCATCTCAACTGCACCGATGCTCCCATGGTGCCCCCCGTTCAGCCCTACCGGACTACATCATCTGGGTGAACCCACCCCTAGCGGGAAACCGCCCCAGCGCGGCTCACCGCTGCGGCACCATCACCAACGGCCATCGCGACGTAGTCGATTTCCCCGGCGAACTGGTCGGCTGCGGACGACAAGCTCTTCGCGCCGATCAACATTTGCCGGGAGTTCGCGATGTCTCCCACCGAGCTCGTCACCGCCGTGTCAGTCGCATCGACGGTGACCCCGACCTGATTGCCCGATCGCCAGCAGGTGGCGGTGTGCCAGACACCATCGTCGACACCGGTTACCGGCGACGTGATCAGCCGCGCGTCCAGAGTGCCTTTGAATCGGCACTGCACGGACGCGACGTCAGGCTTGAGTTGCATCTTCCACTGGCCAACGTCACCGTAGAACCCCTTCTGAGCCATGTTCGGGGTGTCGCTGATTCCGCTGGTGTCGCCGGCAATACGGAAAACGACGGTGACCGCAAACTCGCGGCCGACCGGATTGAGGTCTGCCTTGTGCGGTGTCGCCGCCCGGCTGATCGGGGAGAATCTGACTGCAGGACTTGTTGGCCCGGTGACCGCCGCGTAGTTGCCGCTCAGTGTCAACAAGTGACTGCGTCCTGTGAGATCACCCGTCGTCGCCGTCGGGGGATCGATCGTCACAGGCGTGAGCCTGTCGAAGGTGTACTCGACGCGCAGCGTGGCGGGAGTGCCTGCGACGGCGGGAAGTGCCGCCCAGGCCATGAGCGATCCCGCTAGGCAGGCGGCGCTCACCGTCATACGTCGCTTCAGCACTGCTCGAGCCTGACGGCTCCGTGGTTCCCGGTCAAGCAACCGCCGAACCTGTCCACCTGATGGACTACCCGCTCACCCTCTGTGGCCCTGCGCCCAGCGACCCTGCACCCAGCGACCCTGCACCCAGCGACCCTGCACCCCGGGACATGGCGGCGGGACATGTGAGAGTGGCCACATGGCTGCACCCGCATCGACCGGCACGCAGACGGCGCCTACGGCATCGCTTTGGAGCGCACTCGCCATCGTCTACGTCGTCTGGGGCTCGACCTACCTCGGCATCCGAATCGTGGTAGACGTGGCCCAGCAGCCGCCGCTTTTCCCGACGGGGGTCCGGTTTCTGATCGCCGGATCGATTCTGGCTAGCGCAGTAGCGCTGCGCAAAGGGTGGCGGGCGCTCCGGGTTCCGCTGCGCGCCATCGCCGGAAGTGTGTTGCTGGGCTTTCTCTTCCTCTTCTGTGGCGTTGGCATGGTGAGCGTGGCCGAGCAGACTGTTCCTTCTGGCCTGGCCGCGCTACTGGTGGCAGCGATGCCGCTGTGGGTAGTCCTCATGCGCACCGGTATCGGGCGCGAGCGTCCGGCGAAGCTGACGTGGGTGGGTACGGCCGTCGGGCTCGGAGGGATTGCTGTGCTGGCGCGTCCAGATACCCAGGGAGATGTCGCGCTCTGGGGCGTTCTTTTGGTGCTGTTCGCCACCGTCTGCTGGGGATTCGGCGTCTTCATTTCTGCACGGCTGACACTGCCCGACGACAACTTCGTTGGAGCGGTGTACGAGATGTTGGGCGGGGGCATTGTGCTGTTGGTGGCCGGCGCCGTCGTTGGTGAGTTCGCCGACTTCTCGGTGGGTGCCGTCCCGCCTGAAGGTTGGTGGGCCTTCCTCTACCTAACGCTCATCGGATCGGTCGTCGCGTTCTCAGCGTTCGTGTGGCTGTTGGGTCACGCCCCGCCGTCGCTGGTCACGACCTACGCGTATGTAAACCCCGTCGTCGCGGTCTTCCTCGGATGGCTGATCTTGTCCGAGCCAGTCACCCTTCCCGTTGTCGTCGGTGGGTCGCTCGCAGTGTTCGGCGTCTAACTTGTGGTGCGCCGCGAACGCCCGCGTCCACAGTCAGAGCCGGAGGAAGTCGTGCAGCACGGCTAGCCAACGGGCGTTCGCGTCCGGCTCACCGATGGTGACGCGGACACCCTCACCGGAGAACGGTCTCACGACCACGCCAGCCCGCTCGGTGGCCTCGGCGAACGCATCGGCGCGCTCGCCGAGTGCGAGCCAAACAAAGTTGCCTTGGGCATCGGGCACCTCGTAGGGAACCGCCCTAACGGCCGCGACAACTCGCTGCCGCTCGCGCACGAGTACGTCGACGCGGCGCAGCAGCTCACGCTCGCTGCCCAGCGACGCGATGGCTGCCTGTTCTGCCATCGCGGTGACGCCGAACGGAAGTCGCGCCTTGCGAAGCTCCGTGATGATGGCCGTCGGCCCGATCGCATAGCCAACGCGCACTCCGGCCAGGCCGTAAGCCTTCGAGAATGTGCGCAGTACAACGACGTTGGCGCGAGACACCGCGAGGTCCATCGCGTCCGGTGCGGCCCGATCGCTGACGAACTCGACGTACGCCTCGTCCACCGCCACGAGCACACCTGGGGGCACGCGGGTGAGGAACGCGTCGAGCTGGTCGCGGCGAACGGCGGGGCCAGTGGGGTTGTTAGGCGTGCAGACCATCACCAGTCGGGTGCGGTCGGTGATCGCATCGGCCATCGCGTCAAGGTCGTGCGTGCCGTCGCCTTGCAGCGGGACACGCACGAGTGACGCACCGGCTAACGTCGCCAAGATGGGGTAGGCCTCGAATGAGCGCCACGGAATCACGATCTCGTCGCCGTGTCCGGCCATCGCACTCATCAGCTGGGCAAGCACCGCAACAGATCCGGTCCCTACGGCGATGTGCTCGGCGTCAATCCCCAGGTGCGCCCCGAGAGCGGCGAGCAGGCGCGCTGATCCGAAGTCGGGGTAGCGGTTGATCGACGCCGCCGCGTCCGCAATGGCCGCCTCTACACCCGGCAGCGGCGGGAACGGATTCTCGTTGCTCGAGAGCTTCGCAGCACCCGGCGGCGCGGAGCGCCCGGCTTGGTACGCCGCGACGGCAGCAAGATCAGCACGAGCCGTTGGTGAGTCAGGCACACGACGAACCTAACGCGCGCATCCTGATCGCGCGGTGCGGCGGGACCGCGCGGCGGCGTGCCTTCGGCTCGTGATGCGTTCAGGGGGCGCGGGGGTGGCTGGTGAGTTGTTGTCCGTTGGGTCCGTTGACGGTGATGGGGCCGTTGGTGCCGCATTGGGGGTCGGTGGGGGCCAGGGTCCAGCCGTTTTCGTGGACGTGTCGGTGGTGGTGGCGGCAGAGCAGGAGCGCGTTGGTGATGTTGGTGGGGCCGCCGATGAGCCAGGAGATGAGGTGGTGGGCGTCGGTATGGGCGGGGGGCCGGTCGCAGCCGGGGAATCGGCAGCCGCCGTCACGCAGGGCCAGAAGTTGGCGTTGGTGGGGGCTGAAGAGGCGTCTGGTGCGGCCGAGGTCGGTCACGACGCCGTGTTCGCCGAGGAGTAGGGCGGTGATCTGGGCGTCGCAGGCGATCCTGGTGACACCGGCGGGGTGGCAGAACGCTGGCCCGCCTGGGGTTTGGGGCAGCCGCCCTGGTGGCAGGATCGCCGGTATGTGGTCTGGGGTCGCCTCGGTGAGTTGGGGGGTTCGGGGGTCGATGATGACGTGTAGGTGGGGGCGTTCGGCGCCGCTGGTGGATAGCAGTCGGTGGGCGGCGGCGGAGGCAACGATTTGGATGAGTCCGTCGGCGCGGCGTTGAGCGGCGGTGCGGGTGTCGCCGGTGTCGGCGGGGACCAGGAATGGGGCCAGGGCGGCGGTCAGCAGGGCTGCTGATTCGGCGTCGAGGAGGCCGTCGAGGGCGGTCATGCCGTCCATCAGTGGGGCCAGGGTCAGGCGGCGGCGGTCGAACTGCTGGCAGCTGTCAGCGAGCGATCCGTCGGGGTCGGTGACGTAGTGCAGGTGTTTGGCGGCGTCACGGACGTCACCGACGGTTCCGATCTGCGCGAGGTCGGTCAGCACGGTCACTGCCGCCGGGTGGTGAGCCGGCGGTAGGTGCCGGACGCCGCGTTCGACGGCGCGGAGGTGGTCATATGTCAACGAGCCGTCGCTGACTTTGGCGGCGGGGTCGGCGAGCAGGCCGCGGGACGCCCGGGCGATCTGGACCCGTTCTGATGCTTCAGCACCGGTGACCCGGAGTGCCCCCCGGATCCACGCCTGCGTCGATGCCGCACCGTGCAGGGTTTGGCCGTCACCGGCGGCGTCGAACGCCGCGACCGCGGCCAGGTTCGCCGCAGCCACCGCGTCAGCCAGCTGCTGCAACCCAGCGACCCACCCGGCCCGGACTTCGGCGGTGTCGCTGGCCAGCGCGGTGTGGGCGTCAGGGCTGGTCCAGGTGCGGACCTGCGCCAACATCGCGGCCAGCGGCTCAGGAAGCGGGTCTGGAGCAAACACCGAGGATGACCTTTCGACGACAGTGACCAGGACCTGCAGCGGTCTCTCACCTGATCCATCGAGCCCAATCCCCCTTCAGGGGAATCGCGCCAACACCGTCATCTCAACATCCGCTGCCAACACCCCCCACACTAAACCAAGGCACCGACATGACGATTGAACCCAGCCTTAGGCTGCGCTGGTGACCGAAGCCTCCGCCGAGGTACCTCCGCCTGGGCGAATCAGACACGACGTGCGCCCGCGTCGCACCTTGGGATTCGCACTTGCGTTCGGCGGAGCACTGCTCTTCGCCGTCAACGGGTCGGTGTCGAAGATCACCCTGCAAGCCGGAGTGGACTCCCTCAGCTTGGTGCTGCTGCGCAGCGCCGGCGCAGCCGTTTGCCTGTTGGTGCTTGTCCTCGTCACCGATCGCACTCGG
>JAJAYM010000054.1 GCA_027117675.1 Actinomycetes bacterium
CTGCGCTTCGAGCTCGACCACCACGTCAACCTTCGACCGGTCAAGCTCTATCCCGGCGTTGCGACACCGCTGGCCGGCAAAACCCCGGCCGACATCGACATGGTGGTGGTGCGGGAGGGAACCGAAGGCCCCTACGCCGGCTCCGGTGGAATCCTGCGCAAAGGCACGCCGCATGAGGTGGCGACCGAGGAAAGCCTCAACACTGCCTACGGGGTCGAGCGAGCCGTTCGTGACGCGTTCGGCCGCGCCTTGCGTCGTCCGCGGCGCACCCTGACGTTGGTCCACAAGAACAACGTCCTTACCCACGCCGGTGACCTTTGGACCCGCACCTTCGACGCCGTAGCCAGCGACTTCCCTGATGTACGGACCGAGTACCTGCACGTCGATGCTGCCTCGATGTTCTTCGTCACCAACCCCGAGCGGTTCGACGTCGTGGTCACCGACAACCTCTTTGGCGACATCATCACCGACATCGGGGCGGCGATCGCCGGTGGAATCGGCCGGGCTGCCTCCGGCAACCTCGACATGAGCAGGACCAACCCCAGCATGTTCGAGCCGGTGCACGGTTCGGCACCTGACATCGCCGGACAGCAGAAGGCCGATCCGACGGCGACGGTTCTGTCCGTCGCGATGCTGCTTGGTCACCTGGGTCTCGACAAAGCGGCCGCATCGGTCGAGCAGGCGGTATCCGATGACCTCGCCGCCCGCGGAGACCGCGTACGCTCGACCGCACAGATCGGTGACGACCTCGCTGCTGCCGTCTCCGCGTCCTGATTCGCTCAGCTGGTGCCCTTACGGGATGCCGGTGGAAAGGTACTGTCGCCCATGACCTCGATCGCTCGTAAGCCCACCTCGCAACCGCTTCCTGACCTTGCGCGCGAGGCGATCTTGGCCAGCCCAGGATTCGGCCGGTTCTTCACCGACCACATGGTCACCATCGAGTGGACCGAGGGACGCGGCTGGCATGACGCCCAGCTGGTGCCCTACGGCCCTCTCGAGCTCGACCCCGCGACGATGTCCTTGCACTACGGGCAAGAGATCTTCGAGGGGCTGAAGGCCTATCGTCGCGCCGACGGCTCCATCGCCACGTTCCGCCCTGAGATGAACGCCCGTCGCTTCCAGCGCTCGGCCCGTCGACTGGCGATGCCTGAGCTGCCAGAGGAACTCTTCCTCGGCGCCATCGGGGCCCTCGTCGACCAGGACCAGGGCTGGGTTCCTGGCTACGAGGAGACCAGCCTCTACCTGCGTCCGTTCATGTTCGCGACCGAGGTCGGTCTCGGCGTCAAGCCGGCCAGCTCCTACCTATTTATGCTGATCGCGTCACCAGCAGGCGCCTACTTCCATGGCGGCATCAAGCCCGTCTCGGTGTGGCTGTCGACCGAGTACGTGCGGGCTGCTCCTGGGGGAACCGGCGAGGCCAAGTGCGCCGGTAACTATGCGGCGAGCCTGATCGCCCAGGCACAGGCCGCCGCTGAAGGGTGCGACCAAGTGGTGGGGCGCGACGCCGCCGAGCACCGGTGGGTCGAGGAGATGGGGGGGATGAACCTCTACTTCGTCTTCGGTTCCGGGGACACTGCGCGGCTGGTGACACCTGAGCTGACCGGGGCGCTGCTGCCCGGCGTCACCCGTAGCTCAATTCTTCAGGTGGCCGAGGATCTGGGGATCGACGCTGAGGAAGGCCGGATCAGCATCGACGACTGGCGCGAGGGGAACGCTGACGGCACGATCACAGAGGTCTTCGCGTGCGGTACCGCAGCGGTGGTCACGCCCGTTGGCAAGGTGCGCTGGTCGCGCGGAGAGTGGATGGTCGGTGATGGCCAACCTGGCCCGATCACGGAGCGACTGCGGGAGCACTTGCTGAACATTCAGCATGGACGCGCTGATGACGCGCACGACTGGATGCACGAGCTGGTGTCGAGCTAGGCCCGGTGTGCCACACTGGGCACGTGACGACCAGACTCACCATTGCCTAGCGCATCGGATCGCCGGTGCGCTGACCTCTCGCCTCCGCGGGGGGTTACTTTTTTATCGAATTCAGGTGAATGAACCCCGTGAACGACTCGAGTGCGAGCCTTCCAGACGACACCTTCCACGTCTATGACACGACGCTGCGTGACGGCGCCCAGCGCGAAGGCATCTCATACTCAGTGGCTGACAAGTTGGCCGTCGCACGGCTGCTGGACGACCTCGGAGTTGGGTTCATCGAGGGAGGGTGGCCCGGCGCGCTCCCCAAGGACACCGAGTTCTTCGCCAGGGCTCGGACTGAGCTCAGCCTCAAGAGCGCCCAGTTGGTGGCCTTCGGCTCGACCCGGCGACCAGGGGTCGCTGTCGACACGGACGCGCAGGTGCAGGCACTCCTGGCTGCGGAGACGCAGGTCATCACGTTGGTGGCCAAGTCCGACGTACGCCATGTGACCGAAGCGCTTCGAACCACGCTGGACGAAAATCTTGCCATGGTGCAGGACACCGTCGAGTACCTCGTGGGCAAAGGACGCCGTGTCTTTGTTGATCTCGAGCATTTCTTCGATGGATACCGGCACGATCGCGACTACGGTCTGAGGGTGCTGGATGCGGCCGCACGAGCTGGCGCGGACGTCGGCGTC
>JAJAYM010000055.1 GCA_027117675.1 Actinomycetes bacterium
CTGATCGTCGAGCGGGCGCCGGTGCAGCAGGTGCGCCTGGTCTCCAGCGGTACCGAAGCCACCATGTCGGCAATCCGGCTCGCGCGCGGATTCACCGATCGCGCGAAGGTGGTCAAGTTCGCCGGCTGCTACCACGGTCACGTCGACTCGCTGCTCGTTTCTGCCGGCTCGGGGGTAGCCACCTTCGGGCTGCCCGACACTCCAGGCGTCACGCCCGGCACCGCCGCCGACACGATCGTGGTGCCCTACAACGACGTTGCCGCGTTGGAGAAGGTCTTCGCCGAGGTCGGCAATGAGATCGCGTGCGTGATCACCGAGGCCGCAGCCGCCAACATGGGAGTCGTTCCGCCCTCGTTCGGCTTCAACGCCAAGGTCGCCGAGCTCTGTGCGCAGAACGGTGCCCTCTTCATCAGCGACGAGGTGATGACCGGGTTCCGGGTGAGCCGCTCGGGATGGTTCGGCCTTGAACCGGTGACGCCCGACCTCATGACGTTCGGGAAGGTGATGGGTGGCGGCCTGCCGGCAGCAGCCTTTGGTGGTCGCGCTGATGTGATGGCGCACCTCGCTCCGCTGGGGGCGGTCTACCAGGCGGGAACGCTCGCAGGTAACCCGATCGCAGCCGCTGCCGGGGCTGCAACGCTCGGTGCCCTCGACGACGCGGTGTACGCCATGGTCGACCGGCAGTCCGCGGAGGTTTCCCAGGCGGTATCGGCGGCGCTCTCGGCCGCGGGTGTGGCGCACCGGGTGCAGAACGCCGGCTCACTCTTCAGCGTGTTCTTCACCGACCAGAACGTGGTCGACTATGAGGGTGCGCGGGCGCAGGAAGCCTTCCGCTACAAGGCGTTCTTCCACTCGATGCTCAGCCAAGGGGTCTACCTGCCGCCATCAGCGTTCGAAGCGTGGTTTCTCAGCGCTGCCCACGACGACACCGCCGTCTCGCAGGTGATCGACGCCCTTCCCACTGCCGCCACCGCTGCTGCAGCTGCCACCCAGGATTCGTCATGACCGCGCATACGGTCGTCCACCTACTGCGCCACGGCGAGGTACACAATCCCGGTGGCGTTCTCTACGGACGGCTCCCCGGATACCAGCTGTCTGCGCTAGGACGCGCGATGGCCGAGCGTGTTGCTGACCACCTCGCGGACGCCGACATCGCACATGTCGGTGCGTCACCTCTGGAACGAGCGCAGGAGACTGCGCAGCCGATTGCCGCCGTCCATGGGCTGCCGGTTGCCGTCGACGGCCGGCTGATCGAAGCCGACAATGTCTTCGAGGGGTTGACCTTCGGCGTCGGCGACGGAGCTCTCACGCGTCCGCGCCACTGGAGACACTTGCGTAACCCCTTCCGTCCGTCGTGGGGCGAGCCGTACCGTGGCCAGGCGCTGCGCATGCTGGGCGCAATGGCGAGAGCGCGGGACGCAGCGCGTGGGCACGAGGCATTACTCGTCAGCCACCAACTACCGATCTGGACGACGCGCACGCACGTCGAAGGTCGCCGTTTGTGGCACGATCCGCGCAGCCGCGAGTGCTCGCTAGCGAGTCTGACGTCATTTACGTACCGCGATGACGAGATCGTGGCCGTCACCTACAGCGAACCGGTCCGCGACTTGCTGCCGGCATCGGTGAGTAAGCAGAAGTCAGGAGCCTGAGGTGCGCCGACTCCCGCGGTTGGCCTTCGCACTCATTCCGCTGGTGCTGCTAACAGTTGCGGCGTGCACCTTTGGTGATTCCGACATCGACTCAGGTGGCGGCCAAGGGTTTGTGGCCGGGGACGGGTCGGCGCAGGTGATCGATGCCGCTGACCGGGTCGCTGCGCCAGAGATCGCGGGGCAGACGCTGACCGGCGCCGAGCTGGCGTTGTCCGACTTCGCCGGCGAAGTGGTGGTTCTCAACCTGTGGGCGTCTTGGTGCGGTCCGTGTCGGGCCGAGGCGCCGGCGCTGCAGGAGGTCTACACCGATTCCCGCAGCCAGGGAGTCATGTTCGTCGGAATCAACAGCAAGGACCAGGAGGCTGCCGCCGCGGCCTTCGAGAGCAACTTTGGCATCACCTATCCGAGCCTGGTCGACGCTACGGGCGAACTGCAGTTGGCCTTCTATGACTCGGTCCCCGCAAGTTCGATTCCGTGGACGCTGGTGATCGACCGCGACGGGCTCATCGCTGCGCGAGTGCTTGGTCCCAGCACGTACTCCGCACTGTCCGATCTCGTCAACGAAGTCGCAGCGGAGCGTTGATGTTGACGGCGGTGCTCGTCAACCCGGCGGAGACCGTCGTCGGGGGATCCCTGCTGCTGGCTGCGGTCTTCGCGTTCGCGGCCGGCGTCATCTCGTTTGCGTCGCCTTGTATCTTGCCGCTGGTGCCCGCCTACATGGGGTACATCACCGGAATGGTCGGCGTCGACCTCGGTGACGTCAAGCGCGGACGCCTTGTTCTCGGCACTGCGCTGTTCGTAGGTGGCTTCACACTCGTCTTCGTCTCGTATGGCGCGCTCTTCGGGGGCCTTGGCTCGGTTCTGATCGAGTACACCGAAACGATCACCCGTGTTCTAGGTGTTTTCACGATCATCTTCGGGCTGGCCTTCATGGGGTTGATTCCTTGGCTCAACCGGTCATGGAACCCCACCCAGAACACGTCGATGGGTCTCGTTGGTGCTCCGCTACTCGGCGTTCTCTTCGGTATCGGCTGGACGCCATGCATCGGGCCGACGCTGGCAGCTGTTCAAGCGCTGGCGATCGACTCCGCTAGTGCAGGACGCGGTGCCGCCCTTGCGGCGGTGTACTGCGTCGGTCTTGGGCTGCCGTTCCTCCTGGTGGCTTTCGCATTCCGCAGAGCTTTCGGCGCCATGAGTTGGATGAAGCGGCACTACACGCTGTTGATTCGGCTCGGTGGCGGGATGCTCGTGCTGCTCGGTGTCCTGATGGTCACCGGCGCATGGGCCGAGATCTCGATTCAGCTGCGCGTCTGGACGGCTGACTTCGTGGTGCCGTTCTGATGCCAGCCGATCAGCTGAACGCGCTCACCAACCTTCCGTCAGACCGTGCACCGACTCGGCAGCCCACGCTCGGCGTCATCGGAGCGTTGCGATGGATGTGGCGGCAGCTGACGTCGATGCGCACCGCGTTGATCCTGCTTTTCCTGTTGGCCCTTGGATCTGTTCCGGGATCGGTGTTTCCGCAGCGCGGGGCGTCACCGCTGCGGGTTGGCGAATACCTGCAGGACCACCAGACAATCGGACCATGGCTCGATCGGCTCGGTCTTTTCGATGTCTACGCGTCGTCCTGGTTTGCTGCCATCTATCTGTTGCTTATGTTGTCGCTGGCCGGCTGCATCGTCCCCCGCTGCTTTCACTACGCGCGCAACCTCCGGTCGGTTCCCCCAGCGACGCCGCGCAACCTAGCGCGGATGCCTGAGCATCGAACCTTTACCACCACGGCGACCGACGGCGAGGTCATCGACGCGGCGTATGCGTGGCTTCGTGGCGCACGATTCAGGCTGCGCCCAGCTGCGGCGTCCGCCACTGCCCCGGACAGTGTTGCTGCCGAAAAGGGCTATCTGCACGAAGTCGGCAACCTGGTCTTTCACGTGTCGCTTCTTGTACTCCTCGTTGGCGTGGCATGGGGGTCGTGGTTGGGCTACCGCGGCACGGTCGTGATAGTCGAGGGCGAGGGGTTCGCGAACACGCTCACGCAGTACGACGACTTCGTGCCCGGGCGCGGTTTCTCGACCGGCCTGCTCGCACCGTTCTCGTTCACGATGGACGAGTTCGACGCAAAGTTCCTGGAGGACGGCCCCAACCGAGGCCAGCCCGACCAGTACACCGCCGACGTGACCTACCGCGAAGACCTCGAGGCGGACCTGCAGACTGATCGCATCGAGGTGAACAACCCGCTCGGCGTCAACGGCACCAAGGTCTTCCTCCTTGGCCACGGCTACGCCCCGGTATTCACCGTCCGCGACGGCGACGGTGACGTCGTGTTCTCTGGGGCAGTGCCGGCGTTGCCGCAGGACGCGGCATTTACCTCCGAGACGGTGGTGAAGGTGCCGGACGCGCAACCTGAACAGCTCGGGTTCAACGTCACCGTTGCACCAACCGCGCCAGACAAGGTCGACCCTGCGACCGGTCCGGCGTCGATCTTCCCTGAGGCCAACGACCCGCGTGTCTACCTGGGCGCCTGGGCCGGTGACCTCGGGGTCAACTCGGGCGTCCCACAGAACGTCTACCAGCTCGACAGCTCGGCTATGGAGCAGCTGGGTCGCAAAGACCTTGGGGTCGGCGAGACATGGACGCTGCCCGACGGTCGGGGCTCGATCACCTTCGACGGTCTCTCGGAGTTCGCCAACGTCCAGGTGGCCTACGACCCGGGGCGCTGGCTGGCGTTGGTGGCTGCTGTGGCGGCGATGGTCGGGGTCTCGCTCTCGTTGCTGGTGCGACGACGCCGCGTATGGGTGCGGGCGACGACGGACAGCGAGGGACGTACGCTCGTTGAGGTAGCCGGGCTGGCACAGACTGAGTGGGCGGCCCTGGCCCGCGAGGTGGATGCTGTAGAGGCCGCCCTTCCGGGCGCGCCGAAGGCCGTGAAGGAGCAGACGTGAGCAGCCAGACGTGGGCCTACACCAGCAACGCGCTCGTCTACAGCACGATTATCGTGTTGGCGTTCTCGCTGTTGGCGTTCGCAGCTGACCTCGCCGTCGGAACGGGTCGAAAGCGCGCTGACGCCGCCAAGCTGCGCCGCGCCTCCCTGGCGCGCCAGGGCGGGAATGGTGCCCGTGGCGTCGGTGCCGCCGTGCTGACGTCAGCGTCGCCTGAGGCGCCCGCCGACGAACGGTGGGCGCGCGTTGGTGTTTCACTGACCACCCTCGCGGCCACGCTCGTGGTCGGCGGGGTCGTCGCTCGGGGTGTGTCGGCCCAGCGCCCGCCCTGGGGCAACATGTACGAGTTCACCATCACCGCAGTGGCGACAATGTTGGTGATCTGGGTGGGGATGCTCCCCAGGCGACCAGACTGGCGTGACCTTGGCATCGTGGTGGTGCTCTTCAACCTGCTGCTGCTCGGCGTCGCCGTGCTGGTGCTGTACACCGAGTCGGCGCAACTCGTACCAGCGCTGAAGTCGTACTGGCTGTGGATTCACGTAAGCGCTGCCATCATCGCTAGCTCGGTGTTCGCCGTGGGATCGCTGGCATCGGTGCTCTATCTGTTCGCTGAGCGCTACGAACGCCGCGCGACGTCCCTGAGCAGGGGCGGGCTTCTGGACGCGCTGGGCGCGCGACTGCCGGCGTCTGACCAGCTAGACAAGGTGGCGTACCAGACGATCGCCTTTGCGTTCCCCCTCTGGTTCTTCGCTGTCGTGGCCGGTGCCGTCTGGGCCGAAGACGCTTGGGGACGTTACTGGGGCTGGGATCCGAAGGAGGTGTGGTCGTTCGTCACCCTGGTGGTCTACGCGGCCTACCTGCACGCGCGAGCGACGGCCGGCTGGCGGGGGCGTCCAGCGGCGATCATCGCGATCGTCGGATTGGCCGCGTTCTTGTTCAGCTACTTCGGCGTGAACATCTTCTTCGTCGGCCTGCACTCTTACGGCGGCGCCTGACCTTCCTGATCTACCTGCCGCGTCAGTCTGCCCCGGCTGCACGATGATCAGGTGACGTGGTCATCGTGCACAAAGGTGGTGGCCGGCCGCCACCTTGTCCCCTTAACGCCACCTTGAGTCTGGTGGACGCGTGCTCAGGACGCCTTGGACGCGTGCTCAGGACGCCGGTGGCTCGTCCTGCTGCTCCTGCTGACGCTCGCGCTGCTGCTGTTCCCAGAGCTGGGAGTCGAGGTCGCGGAGGAACGTGGGGTCGTCGTCAGGGGCGACCGGGCGGCGTCCGAACTTTCGGCCCCCACCACCGTCGCCGCGACGCTGAATCAGTCGGATGGTGAGGTAGATGACGATCCCTAGGAGGGCGACGCCCAGCAAAAGTCGTGGCATCGCGTGCCACCTCCCGTCCGTCGCGGGACCGCCCCACCATCGTCCCCTGTCTGGTCAGGGTAACCGCAGGTCACCACCGGTGCAGGCAGAGGTGGCCGGCGGAGCCCTCGAAGTAGCCGCGGCAGGACTGCCAGCACCCCCTGGCACCGAGCGGAGGCTGGGTGGCAGAGGGTGCTGGGGTTCTCGAGGAGGGGCCCCGAGAGGCTCGTCAGAGGCTAGTTGAGGGGACGCCCCCGATGAGAGGTCGTAGGGTCAGGGGGTCAGGTCAGAGCGTGCGACCCGTGAGGGCCCAACGCAGGCGCTTGAACGCGGTCGGGCTTTGGTGGCGAACTCGCAACCGGTCCGCTTCAAGTTCAAGCGCGCGGACGTGGGCGCGAGCGATCTCGAGTGATGGGACCATGATTCTCAACTCCATAAACTTTCTCTTCGATTCGAGGCCCTTTTGGCCCTGATGACTACGATAATAAGGCACCGACCCGCTATTGTCCAATGAATATGAGCCGACGAAGGGGTTAACACCTTGCGAACGGAGAATCTTCCCGGAGCCGCCGCTGATCCGGTCACGACCGGCAGTATCCCGGCGCTGGGCCGGGGTCCACGCCGCAAGGACGCCCTCGATGCGGTCGACCGGACGATCATTTCGGCCCTGCGCGCCAATGCTCGGATCCCGTACGCCGACCTCGCCCGGCTCGTCGGGCTCTCTGGCCCAAGCGTGGCCGACCGCGTCAAGCGCCTGGAGCAGCTTGGTGTGATCACCGGCTATCACGCGGCGCTGGCTCCGGCGGCGCTCGGCTTGGGGGTAATAGCCATCGTGGGAATCGAACAGTCCCACGATGGCGATCAGGACGCGATCGCCGAGCATCTCTCTGAGCTCGAGGAGCTTGAGGACTGCTGGTTCGTCGCTGGCGATGAGTCCTTCATCCTCAAGGTGCGGGTGGCCGACATCGACTCGCTCGAAAAGTCGCTGGGACGTCTGCGCAAGATCCCCGGTATCTCGCGCACCCACACCACCGTCGTACTCTCGACGCGGTTCGAGGGGCGGGCAGCCCTGCCTATTGAGGGAGTGTGACGATGAGCGAACCGTCAGCAGATCCGCAGCCCCCGGCGCCGGATGGTCCTCCATCGACGGTCGCTGACTCGTGGATGTCTCGCCACCCGGCGGCCATCTACTCGTTGGCGAGGGTCGTGCTCTTCGTCGTGCCATTCGCAGGGCTCTACTTTGTCGCCGACTTCTTCACCGCGTTGCTGATCGCCTTTCTCTTCTCGGCGATCGCCAGCATCTTCTTGTTGCGCAGGCAGCGCGAAGCGCTCTCGGTGTCGATTGCCACCAGGGCCGAGCGGGCGACCCAGAAGATGGCCGACCGGGCGGCTGTCGAAGATGAGTGGGATGACGCCCAGCGCGGCGAAGGCTCAGGCAAACATGCTGACTGACGGCTCGTCCAGCGGTTGTTCGTCAAGCCGCTTAAGCGACGGCGCCACTGATGCCAGGAGCGCTAGCAGGATTGCGGCGACGGCGAAGGCGCCGAGCGCAGCTGGCACGCCGAACGCTTCGACCAGAATCCCCGCAAGTACGTAGCCGATCGGGTAGATGCCGTAGGCGAGTGCCGTTACGACCCCCATCGCTCTACCGCGCATGTTCTCCGGCGTCCGCCGCTGCAGGGCCAAGTTGATGATCGGGTTCATCGGGCCGAGCAGGATCCCACCGGCAAATCCGGCAGCAACCATGACGCCGGTCTGTGGCCAGATCGCAAAGACCGTCAGCGAGAACGCCGCTCCCGAGAGCGCGATCGCGAAGGTGCCGCGGGGGTGGGCGTGGTGGCCGAACGAGCTGTAGAGCAGGGCGCCGATCACGCCACCGAAGCTGAAGGCCATGACGATGACACCGAGGCCAACCGGGTCGTCATTGCGTTGGTAGATCACCGGAAGCACGATGCCGATCACCGGGTAGGCGATGCCTACGACACCGGTGGACAACAGCACGACGGTGCGGAGTGGGGAGTCCCCGAAGACCAGCCTGAGTCCGTCCATGGTGCCGGCCCAGAAGTAGGGCTGGTCGTCGTAGTGCGGACGTCCTGCGCCCGGAACGTGCACGAAGGCGAGCAGGACGGCAGACGCGACGAAGGCCACCGCCATGGCCCAGAACGCCGACTCGACGCCTACGGTGGCGATAAGGACGGCCCCGACCGCGGGACCGACGAGGAACGCCAAGCCCCAGACGGCCTCGTGGATGCCGTTGACGCGTTCAAGCCGCATGCCGGTGGCTTGCGAGACGCCGGTGAGCATCGACTCGCGGGCGGTGACGCCGGCCGGGTCGAAGACGGCACCGAGGACGGCTAGGACGAGCACCCACGTGAAGGTCAGGCCCGATGTCAGCGCGACGATGGGGATCGCAGCGACCGAGGCCGCCGACATGAGGTCGCTGAACACAGACGTGCGTCGGCGTCCGACGGTATCGACGAGGGTGCCGGAGAAGAGTGAGGCGAGAAGGGTGGGGACGCCGCTCACGAGGGCTACCAGACCTGCGGCGTCAGCGCGTCCGGTGAGGTCGAGGACGAGCCAGGGTAGGGCCACCATCGAGACGCCGTTGGCGAGGCCGGCGAGCAGAGTGGACCCTTCGAGGGCGACGAACGGCATGACGCGGGCGCGGGTCATGGTGCGTCCGTCGGCGGCGTCGCGATGCCCTGCACGATCGTCGTCATGACCAGGCGCGGGGCGTCCTGCAGCCAGATACGTCCCTCGTCGGCGGTGTCCCACGCGGTGAGGATCGCCCCGGCGTAGGCGTCGACGACCCACTTGACCGGGAGGTCGCTGCGCAGCGAGCCGTCGGCCTGGCCGCGCTCGATTGCCTGGGCGACCGGCTCGAGGGCCTCGTACCAACGGCGGATGAGGTCGCGGGCGCTGTAGACCTCGGGCTCGGCATGCAGGAACGACAGGCTCGGCCCCAGCGGGACCACCGTGTCGGTGACGCGTTGCAGGGCGTCGACGACGGGACCGTCCTCGGGATGCGCGCTCGCGATGGCGTCGGCGACGCGGTCGAGAGCATCCTCGACGAGGGCGCGGATGAGTAGCTCGCGGGTGGGGAAGTAGCGGTGCAGCGTGGTGCGGCCGACTCCAGCGGTGGTGGCGACCTCGGAAAGGGACGCAGAACTGTCCTTGCTGAGCACGACGACAGCAGCGTCGAGCAACGAGCGGCGGGTGCGGTCAGGGCGTCCCATCAGGGATCTCCTCAGCTCGGTCCGGTCGGGACGGTAATTCGTGGAACACTCACGTTCCAAACGGAACATGTGTGGTCCACTATACCCAACCTCGCTCGCTGGGTGCAACGACGCGTTGCCTTCGTATGACGGAGGAATCACCGCAGTCATGCCGGACGTCGTGGGAGTCCCCTGCGGGATGAGGCTGGAATTCCTCCAAATGACGGGTGCAACGCGTCGTTGCACCCATTCGGGGTTAAGTGAGGGTGAGGCCGATTCCGAGGGAGATGCCGTAGAGCAGCTGGATGAGACCGGTCGCCTGCAGTACGGGGCTCAAGTTGCGGCCGGACGCGCCGCCGAGCACGGCGCCGATCGGGGTAGCAACTGGGATGAACGCGACCAGGGCCCACAGCGCGGACGGCGTCCAGCCGATGGATGCCACGACGACCGCGACCAGGGCGGCGGCCACCAGGATGACGTAGAGGATTCGGGTCCGTCGATCGCCGAGCCGCACGGCGAGGGTGCGCTTGTCGGCCTCAGTGTCGGTCGGGATGTCGCGCAGGTTGTTGACGACCAACAGCGCGCAGGCCAGCGCTCCGACGCCGGACGCCACGAGCAGTGCCAGCCACGACCACGACTCGGTCTGGACGTACGCCGTCCCCATCGTGGCAACGAGCCCGAAGAAAACGAAGACGCTCACCTCGCCGAGCCCGAGATAACCGTAAGGGTTACGCCCCCCCGTGTAATACCAAGCGGCCACCATGCACGCGGCACCGACCGCAACCAGCCACCACTGCTCGGTCAACATCACGGTTACCAGTCCAGCCAAGGCGCCGAGACCGAAGCACAGCACGGCGGCCCACCGCACGGACGCCGGCGCGGCAACCCCCGTGGCCGTCAGTCGCATGGGACCAACGCGATGTTCGTCGGTGCCTCGGACGCCGTCGCTGTAGTCGTTTGCGTAGTTGACGCCAACCTGAAACGACAAGGCGACGACGAGCGCAAGAAGCGCCAGCACCAACTCAACGCTTCCATAGAACGCGGCAACTCCGGTTCCGGCGGCGACGGGTGCGACGGCAGCCGGTAGCGTGCGCGGTCGCGCGCCTTGCCACCACTGCTGAGGCGTCGCCATGTTCATCCCTCTCGTCGGTGAGCGAGGGTCATCGTGCCAGTTGCCCAGCGATGTGTTGGATCGCGGCCCGGTCCGGCTTGCCGCTGGGCAGCATCGGCAGCGACTCAAGCGTCAGCACATCGCGCGGCAGCCATTCGCGCGGCAGCTTGTCGAGGCACACCGCGCGCACAGCGTCTAACGCGATCGCCACATCGGCAGCGACGACGGCGACAACGTGTTCGCCCCACTCGGCATCGGGGACGCCGACGACCACGACGGCATTGATGCCTGGCATATCAAGGACCACCTGTTCGACGGCCTCAGCAGGAACTTTCACGCCTCCACTGGTGATGACGTTGTCGGCGCGGCTGTCGACATGCAGCACCGCGTCGACGATCCGGCCAAGGTCAGCGGTGCTGAACCAGCCATTGATCACCGGCGAATGCTGCGCATTCAGGTAGCCGTCGAACAAGACCGGTCCCGCGATGGAGATTCGTCGGTCGTCGGCGATCGCGATGTCGACCCCTGGGAGCGGGACGCCGTCGTAGACACAGCCACCACACGTCTCAGTCATGCCATAGGTGGTGACGACGGTGACCCCGGAAGCGGACGCGCGTGCCAGCAGCTCGGTCGATGCGGCTGCTCCACCAACGAGAACGGCGTCGAGCTGCCAGAGCGCTTCAACCGCAGCGCCGTCGTTCAAGAGTCGCTGCAACTGTGTCGGCACAAGTGCGGTGTAGTGCGGCGGCTCAGAACTGGCAACGTCGAGCGAACCAACGGCGTCGACGAAGCTGGTCGCGGTGAATCCATCGGAGTCGCTCACCACAACTGGCTCCAGCCCTGAACGCAGAGACCTGATCAGTACCTGCAGCCCGGCAATGTGGGTGGTGGGTAGCGCCAGCAGCCAACGACCTGGGCCACCCAGGGCGGTGTGCGTGCTGTCCGCTGACGCTCGCAGCGCGGCCGCTGAAAGCAGCGCCAAACGGGGATGACCAGTGCTGCCCGATGTCGGGACGACGAGCGCAATGTCGCGCGCAACGGCCACTCCCTGGGCTAACTCCTGTAGCCGTTCGCGTTCGGGACCGGACCGCGGAAGCGCCAGGAGTGGTGCCTCCCCCTCGAGCGCAGTCGACAACCTTGGCAAGAAGGCGCTGACCTCAGCCGTGGTTGAGGGGGCGTCCACCAGCTCAAGTGGGGAGGACGCGGCAGAAGTCACCTCCGCATTGTTGCGCGTTCCCGATGAGTGAGGCGAACGAGCATGGCCCAGCGCTCGCCCCTACGCTGGGGAGTCGATCGAGGAGGAGCCCAACGATGACCGACCACCCGGAGCACCCGGACGCCGCGACCACCATCAAGGCCGGCGCCGACTGGGTCAAGGCTGCCGACTTTTCCGACATCGAGTACCACGTGGCCGAGGGAATCGCGAAGATCACCATTAACCGACCCGAGGTGCGCAACGCGTTTCGACCACAGACTCTTTTCGAACTGACGAAAGCGTTTGATCGCGCTCGCGACGACGACGAGGTCGGCGTCATCGTCCTCACCGGCAAAGGCGACAAGGCGTTCTGCTCGGGAGGCGATCAGCGCATCCGGGGTGACGACGGCTACATCGGTGACGACGACGTCGCGCACAAGGGGATCGGCCGGCTCAATGTGCTCGATCTGCAGGTGCAGATCCGCCGAACGCCGAAGCCGGTCGTCGCGATGATCGCCGGCTACGCGGTGGGCGGCGGTCACGTGCTGCACGTCGTCTGCGACCTGTCGATCGCCGCTGACAACGCCCGCTTCCAGCAGACGGGTCCCAAGGTGGGGTCGTTCGACGGCGGCTACGGCTCGGGATTGCTGGCGCGTCACATTGGCCAGAAGCGGGCGCGTGAGATCTGGTTCCTGTGTCGTCAGTATGACGCTGCCACTGCCCTCGACTGGGGACTCGTCAACGCCGTCGTGCCGATTGAAGAACTTGAGATCGAGACCGTGCAGTGGTGCCGTGAAATGCTGGAGCACTCACCGCTTGCACTCCGCATGCTGAAGGCATCGCTCAACGCCGCTGATGACGGCCTCGCCGGCATTCAACAGCTGGCTGGTGATGCGACCCTGCTCTTCTACATGACTGAGGAAGCGCAAGAGGGCCGCGATGCTTACGTCGCTAAGCGCAAGCCGGACTTCGGCAAGTTCCCGAAGCGGCCCTAGTCCAAGGTGACGATCCACGCGTCCCGCCATCGAGTCCGGAGTAGGTGACCAAGATGCTGCGGCAACCTGGGTATCTACTCCGGTCTCGGCGAGAGGTCGGGCGCTAGTGCTGCCAACTGCAGACGAGCTGTTGGACGGTGCGCTCGGCTTCGTCATCCCGCTGAAAACGACGTTTCGCGGGACGCGAGTGCGCGAAGGTCTACTGCTGCGTGGTCCCGCCGGGTGGGGCGAGTTCGCGCCCTTCCCGGAGTACGGAGCCGACGAGTCAGCGCGCTGGCTGGCTGCGGCCATCGAGGCAGCGTGGATCGGTTGGCCTGACCCAGTGCGTATGACGGTTCCGGTGAACGCCATTGTCCCTGCCGTCTCCGCCGCCGAAGCCGAACGGCTGGTGCGCGCATCCGGATGCACCACCGTCAAGGTGAAGGTCGCCGAGCCTGGCCAGTCCCTTGACGCCGACGTCGCGCGCGTAGGCGCGGTGCGCGGCGCGTTGGGGTCAGGCGGCAGTATCCGCGTCGACGCCAATGGAAGTTGGAGCACCGGGGAGGCGACAACGGCCATCCGAACTCTCAGTGAATTCGTCCTCGAGTACGTCGAACAGCCATGCGCCTCACTCGTAGAGTGCGCGACGCTGAGGCGAATCGTCGACATCCCCATCGCCATCGACGAAGGCCTCCGCAAGGCCGAAGACCCGCACCGTGTGATCGGGCTGAGAGAGGCGGCGGACGTCCTCGTCCTCAAGGTCTCTCCCCTTGGCGGGGTGCGCCCCGCACTCGCCATCGCGGAGACCTACCGATTGTCATGCGTGGTGTCGTCGGCGCTCGACACCTCGGTCGGGCTGGCGGCCGGGCTCGCTCTTGCGGCGTCCCTGCCCGAGCTTCCCTATGCCTGCGGTCTTGGATCGGGGCGCTTGCTCGCCTACGACGTCGCGAGCGACAGGCTGCTTCCGCGTGACGGCACATTGGACGTCCGACGTCCGACCCCTGACACCCAGGCGGCAGTAGCAATGTCTGCCGAACAGATGGCAGCCTGGAGACAGCGGCTCAGCGCCGCGTACGCGAGCCTCAACGACCCGACTGGAGCGCCATGAACCCGTCAACGGCATTGGCCACGGTGCTGGTCGACGAACTGGTCCGCTGCGGGATGCGTGAGGTGGTGCTCGCGCCGGGATCACGGTCGGCGGCTCTTGCGCTGGCGCTCTATGAGTTGGAAGCCGAAGGTCGGGTGCGGCTCCACGTGCGCATCGACGAACGGAGCGCCGGCTTCTTGGCATTGGGTCTAGCCAAAGCGTCCGGCACGCCCGTGCCCGTCGTCACAACGTCGGGGACGGCAGCCGCCAACCTGCACCCCGCCACCATTGAGGCCGACCAGTCGGGCGTCCCCCTGCTGCTGCTGACCGCCGACCGGCCACCTGAGCTGCGCTCCACCGGAGCCAACCAGACCATTGACCAGGTCAAGCTCTTCGGCGACTCTGTTCGCCTGTTCGCCGAGGTTGGAGTGCCGGAACGCGTGACCGGGCTGACGGCCTACTGGCGCGCGCTGACCGGACGCGCCTGGGCGTCAGCCGCGGGCACTCTCACCCGCAACCCTGGGCCAGTGCACCTCAACGTGGCGTTTCGCGAGCCGCTCGTGCCCGACGGTGACTTCGACTGGCCGGAGCCGCTCGGTGGACGCGAGAACGGTGCGCCGTGGACGTCGGCAGAGGCGCCGGCCGTCGTCGCGCCTTACATCAGACTGCCAGCGAGGACGCTGGTAATGGTGGGCGATACAACACCAGAGATTGGGCGCGCAGCAAGCGTGCTCGCCGGGGAGCACGGTTGGCCAGTCATCAGTGAGCCCAGCGGCAACGCGCGTCGAGGGCCGCACGCAATCTCCACCGGTGGGCTGCTGCTCGAGATCGACTCTTTCGTCGACGCCGCCAGACCAGAGCACATCTTGGTGGTGGGACGGCCGACGCTCTCGCGTGCTGTCATGTCGCTGCTCAAGGACCCACGCTCGGCGGTATCGGTGGTTGCCACGACTGCGAACTGGGCGGACGCAACCCGTACCGCTGCCCAGGTACTCCATGCCCTTCCCGCTTCCGACGGACACCATGAACCTGATGCAGAGTGGCTTGCGCTCTGGCAGGAAGCGGAGTCCGCGGCGCGTTCAACTCTTGATGACGCGCTCGACGATGATGAAGCGGCTGAGTTGGGCCTCGCTCGCTCGCTCTATGCGGCACTGCCCGCTGATGCGCTGCTCTTCCTGGGTTCGTCCATGCCGGTTCGCGATGTCTTTACCGCCGCTGCGCCACGCGACGGCGTCACGGTACTCGCCAACCGTGGGGCTGCTGGTATCGACGGCACAGTGTCGAGCGCCATGGGGGCAGCGCTCGCGTGGCAGCGGGACGGGGGTGGGCGCGCCTTCGCCGTGATGGGGGACCTCACAGCGCTGCATGACTCGAACGGTCTCGTTCTCGGCCCCGACGAGCCGCAGCCAGACCTCACGATCATCGTGGTCAACAACGATGGCGGGGCGATCTTTGGACTGCTCGAGCAAGGCCACGACGATTACGCCGACGCCTTCGAACGAGTCTTTGGGACGCCGCACGGCGTTGACTTCGCCGCCTGGTGCGGAGCAACGCAGACACCGCACACGCGCACGGCGTCCGTGGGTGCGGCGCTTGATGCCGTGCTCGACCCGCGGGGAAGTGGGATCCGCGTCGTGGAACTGCGCACCGATCGCGCGTCGGTCGCGCGGACGCGCCGATCGGTGCGAGACCTCATCGAGTCGGCCGTGACCTCGCTGCTCTGACGCGGGTCTAGCATGGAACTGACGGCTTGCTGATGCAGGCGGCCGCGCGCTCTTGGATGCTGGGGCGTGCACGACGCCCGGTGAGGGGTGAGTGATGACGCTCAAACGCTGCCGTCCAACGGTCTCTACCGCGCTCGCGGTCGCCTTGCTGGTGGCGGGGTGCGCGGCAGCCGAACCTGAAGCGACCAACTCTGCTGAACCTTCTCCGGCCACTGATTCAGCATCACCTGGCGACTCTGTGTCGCCATCTCACAGCCGTCGGGCCACGCCGAGCTCGAGTGTTTCGTCCTCACAGCCCGGGCTGCCGAAGACCGGTTGGGGTGATGGCACGTATCCCGTTCCCTGCTTCCCGGGGGTACCGACCGTGAAGTTCGAGGGCGGGGAAACTACCTACCGCGAATTCCAGGTCACCGCCCGAGTGGTTGCGAGGGGTGCGCTCTCTTCCTACGAGTCGGTGGCGATCCACGTGGTATGCAGCGGGGCCAGCGCAAGCCCGAGCTCGATCCTTGTCTACATCGGGACTCTTGATGGCCCTGAGTACGTCGGTCTTGCCCTTTCCCCCCGTGAGGTTATCGATCTGAAGAAGGGCAAGTACGTCGACGGGGAGCTCGTGCTCACTGGATACGGCTTTACCCGACGCGCACCGTTGTGCTGCCCGGACCTGCTCGTCACCAAGTCGGTGTCATTGACGCAGGGCGAACTGGTCACGAGCGGACGGACCAAAGAGCCGCTCAAGAACTAGCGATGTCGATTGGCTCAGCCGGCCTTGGCCTTGCGCGTCTCTTCGATGATGGCGGGGAGCACCTTGCCGATGTCGCCGATGATGGCGTAGTCGGCGTAGCCCATGATCGCGGCTTCGGGGTCGGTGTTGATGACGATCATCGTCTTGGCGTTGCGGCAGCCGGCGATGTGCTGGGTCGCGCCGCTGATCCCGCAGGCGATGTACAGGTCGGGTGCCACCTTGGTGCCGGTCTGCCCCACCTGCTCGGTGTGCGGACGCCAGCCGTTACCGGTGACGACGCGCGAGCAGCCGATCGTTCCGCCCAGTAGCTCGGCGAGCTCTTCGAGCGGCGCGAAGCCCTCGGCGCTGCCGACGCCGCGTCCGCCGGAGATAATCACCTTCGCGTCCGCCAGCGAGACACCGGATGACTCCTCCGCTGCCGCCGCCGGCTTGGCGATCACCAGCAGGTCGGCGTCGGAGAACGTCGGCGTGAACTCCGCAACATCGCCGGACGCTGATCCGCCAGGATCGGCGACGATGGTGTGCGGCACCAAGCTCACCAGCGCGGGCGAACCATGTAAGTTCGCCTCCTCCATCAGGCTGCCTCCCCAGCGTGCGCGCACAACCTTGGTGGGAGATCCCGGGGTCACCTCGACGCAGTCGGCGGCAACGGGCAGGTCGGTGAGCGCACCAAGGTGGGCGAGCACCTCGTTGCCGCGTGGTGAACCCGTTGCCAGCACCACTGATGCCCCCGTGCGAGTCGCAACTTCGGATGCTGCGCGCGCCCAAGCAAGTGGGGCGTAGTCGGTGAGGCCCTCGTGAACGGCGACGTGCACTGTCGTGACGCCGTGCTCTCCGAGCGCGCCAGCGACGCTGCGGCCGTCAGCGCCGACGACCAGCGCATCCAGCGGCTCACCGGTGGACGCCGCAAGCTCGCGCCCGTAGGTCACCGCCTGAAGCGACAGCTCGTCGAGCTGTCCGTGGTCGTGGTCGACAAGTACCAGCACCATGTCAGATCACTCCGATCTGCTTGAAGATCTCAACGATGGCGGGAGCAGCCTCGGGGCCGCTGCCCAGAACCTGCGCCTGCTTGCTCTCGGTCACCGGAACCTCAAGCCGGGTCTTTACCAGCCTCGACTCCGGACGCTCTGGGTTGCGGCGTTCAATGGGCTTCTTCTTGGCGCGGATCCGCCCAGGTACTGACGGGTAGCGCGGAATGTTGAGACCGTCGAGGACGGTGACGACCGCAGGCAGTGACACTTCGTAAAGTTCACGTCCGGTCTTCACCGGGCGCTCGAAGGTGGCCTTGTCCGCCTCGACCGTCATCGCCTTTACGCCAGTGACGATTGGGCGTCCGAGCTTGTGCGCCACCCGGATACCAACCTGGTAGCCGCTGGCGTCCGCCGACTCGTTGCCCATGATGACGAGGTCGAAGTCGGTTTCGTCCTCGGTGATGGCCTCGGCAATCGCCGTTGCTGTGGCCTGCGGGTCCCACTCCTGGCTGTCGGTCTCGATCAGGATGCCGCGATCGGCACCGATCGCCATCTGCTCGCGGATCTGCTCCTCGGCTTCGGCAGGACCGAGAGTCAGCACGGTGACACTGCCGCCGTGCTGCTCGACGATCCGCACCGCCTCTTCCACGGCAACTTCTTCGTGCGGGCTGATCGTGAAGCCGAGCTTGGCCGTTTCGATGTCGAGGCCGTCCTCGGTGATGGTGAACTTGCCCCCCGACAGGGGGACGCGCTTGATGCAGACCAGTACGTCCATCAGGAGAGAATCCGTTCGTTCTTGGGGTCGAAAAGGGGAGTGGCGCCCGCCACTGCAACGGTCACCGGGTAGTGGTCACCGAGGTACTCAACGACCAGCTTGGTGCCCTCGCTTGCGTACTCCGGCGGCAGGTAGCTCATCAGCACGTGTTTGCCGATCGACGGTGCCGATCCGGCACTGGTGACGAACGAGCGGCGTCCGTGCGCGTCGGTGATGGGCTGCTTGTCTGCGCTGAGAATCGGCTCCTTGCCCATCATGTACCGCTTCTCACCAGTGCTGCTGGTGTGGTCGTCGACCGTAAGCGAGCAGAGGGTTGCGACCGGGTCATCGCCGCGGTGTTTGAGGTGCGCCTCCTTGCCGATGAAGTCGGCCGCTTTGATCTTTGGCGGCGCCATGCCTGCCTCGACCACGGTGAACTCGGTTTCGAGTTCGGTGCCGAACGCCCGGTAGCCCTTCTCGATGCGCCCAGTCGTGCCGTAGACACCGATGCCAACCGGGATGAGGCCGTGCTCCTGGCCCGCCTGCCAGAGCTCGTCCCACAACTGGGCGCCCTGCTCCATCGGGACGTAGAGCTCCCAGCCGAGGTCACCCACGTAAGAAATGCGCGAGGCCAAGACCTTCAGCGACCCGATCTCGATCGCCTTGCAGGTGCCGAACTTGAAGCCCTCGTGCGAGACGTCGTCGCGCGTGATGGAGGCCAGGATTGTGCGTGCATTCGGACCCCAGATGCCAAGGGTGGTGAGTGACGACGTGAGATCGGTGATCTGTGCCGTGCCGTCAGCAGGCAGGTGGTCGCTGAACCACTTGAGGTCGGCCATTCCGTGCGCACCACCGGTCACTACTCGGTAGTGGTCGTGAGCCAGACGCATCACGGTTAGGTCGGACTTGAACCCGCCGCTCGCTGAAAGAACGGGCGTGTAGACCACCCGGCCGTTTGGTACGTCCATCTGCCGCATGCAGACTCCCTGCAGCGCATCGAGAGCGCCGGGGCCCTGGATGTCGAACTCGACAAACGCGGTGAGGTCAACGAGACCGGCCGTTTCACGCATCTGTAGGTGCTCGGCGTTGATGATCGGCGACCACCAGCGCGACTCCCACTCAGCCGTGCGCGGCATGACGGCATCGCCGAACTTCTCGACCAAGCCAGCGTTGCTCTCGTACCAGAAGGCACGCTCCCAGCCGGCGGTCTCATAGAACTCCGCACCCAGCGCCTTCTGGCGCTCGTAGTACGGCGAGAGGCGAACGTTGCGGTTGGACGCCCATTGCTCGTTCGGGTGCACGATTCCGTAGGTCTTGTTGAACCCCTCGGCGGTGCGCTCCTTGATGTGCTTACGAGTCTTTTGGTGGTCGTAGAAGCGGGCGATGTCGGACGCCTGCAGGTCGATCTCAGAATCGCCGAGCACCATCCACTCTGACACGGCCTTGCCAATGCCGGGACCTTCCTTGATCCAGACAGCTGACACCGACCAGAGGTTCTTCACTTCTGGGGTTTCACCCAGCAGCGGCATGCCGTCGGGCGTCAGGGAAAGCAGGCCGTTGATCGCGTACTTTTGGCCGACAGTTTCGTCGCCGACGATCTCCGGCATCAGCTCGAGTGCCTGCTCATACTGCAGCTCGAAGTCTTCAGCGGTGAAGGGGAACTCGGTGGGGGAGAGCTGGGCCTCCTCCACCGATGGCAGGTCTTCTGGGTCGTGCAAGATCGCCCGGTGGGCGTACGAGCCGATCTCTAGACCGTTACCGTGCTGACGCTCGTACATGTTGGTGTCCATGTCGCGGACGATTGGGTGCTCGATGTCACCCTTGGCGTCGGCGAACCGGGGCACCGGGCCGACGTCGATCATCTGGTGTACGGCCGGCGTCAGTGGAATGGACGCCCCTGCCATTTTTGCGATACGCGGTCCCCAAAGGCCGGTGGCGATGACGACGTACTCGGCCTCGATCGTGCCCTTGTCTGTCTCGACCGCCTTGATGCGGCCGTCCTCGACCACCATGCCGGTGACTTCGGTATTGGCGAAGGTCTGCAGCGCGCCCATCTCGTGCGCCTTCTCGCGCATGATGGTGCCGGCGCGGAGCGAGTCGACGACTCCGACGCCCGGTGTGTAGAAGCCGCCGAGGATCACGTCAGGATCCATGTAGGGGACGAGCTCGACGCACTCGGCCGGCGTCAGCATCTTGCAGCCGTCAATACCGAATGACTTGGCTGACTGCATGCGACGATGCAGCTCTTGCATCCGCTCTTCGGTGCGGGCGACCTCGATGCCGCCGCACTCGGTGAAGACGCCCATCTCTTTGTACTGGCGGACGCTGTCGAACGTCAGCAGGGCCATTTCCTTGGCGTGGTCGACCGGGAAGATGAAGTTGGAAGCGTGGCCGGTTGAGCCGCCGGGGTTGGGTAGCGGTCCCTTGTCGATCTGCACAAGGTCTGCCCAGCCGAGGCGGGCCAGGTGGTACGCCATCGAGTTGCCGACGATGCCGGCGCCGATGATCACGGCCTTCGCCTGTTCGGGGAGGGTACTCATGTGGCGTCCCTTTCGTTTCGTTCTTCTGCGATGTGGAGATGAATGGTCTGACTACAACGACCGGCGAATCGACCCTTCGAATCCTTCGACATGGGTCTGCATGGCTGTGGAGGCGCGCGCGGCGTCCCCGTCACGAATGGCATCAAGGATGGCGCGGTGCTCGAGGACAGCGTCCTCGAGGTAGGTCACCTTGTCGAGTGCGAGGAACCAGATACGAAGTGCGTGCATGTAGTGCTCGTCCAAAACCGACTCGAGGAAACTGTTGTGGGCTGCCCGGTAGACGAAGCGGTGGATGCGCTGGTCGATCTCGATCAGCCGGCGCCCGGCGGGCTTGACGCTGACCGCATCGAGTTCGTCGAAGAGGGCTTCTATCTCGATTCGGTCGCTGTCGGTCAATCGCTGGGCGGCGAGCTGGGCGGCGAACGGCTCGAGGACGCAGCGCACCTCAGACAGGGACGCGAGGTCGCGGGCGTCCGCGGGTGCAACGAACATGCCGCGGCGGGGGTAGACCTCGACAAGTTTTGCCTGGGCGAGGGCGCGAAGTGCTTCACGGACGGGGGTGCGCCCGAGTCCGAGTCGGTCCATCAACTCCGGTTCGTCGACCAAGCTGCCGGGAGGGAGCTCGAGGGTCACGATCAGCTCGCGCAACGCGTAGTACGCCTGCTCGGACTGCGAGCGGGCGTCAGGCTGCAGAATCTCCACCGGCGAGGTCACAAGAAAGATATATCAATCTGACATGCCTGTGTATACCCCTTTGCAGAACCGTTCCACGGAGTGCAACGGACGCGTGTCGGTGCCCCCATGTTGACTCGCGGGGTTAATGGGTGTTCATGCCGCGGTTGCTGTGTCGTGGATTGTCTCAAACTCGATGGGGGTGAGGCGACCGAGTCCGCTTTGACGGTGTCGCCGGTGGTAGGCGCGTTCGATCCAGGTGACGATTGTCGCGGCTGGTCCAACGTCTGCGGTTGAGTACGTTCCTTTGCACAAGCGGGAAGAATGACTCCACTGCGGCGCTATCTGCGCACGCCGCGACTCTGCGCAGCGTCGCCCGTGCCCGCGATTGAGCAGCAGATTGTCAGCACCCATCGACGATGTCGATCTGGTCTTGTGACCGGCCATAGAGACGATACTGAGCGTCGTCCAGGGTGCGCTTGGCGCCAGCGACTCTAAGCGCTCAACATGTCCTGCGAACCTGCATCAGACCAAATCACCGCCGCCGTTGTGGGTCAGCCGGTTGCTGCAGCGGCCTGCTTGGCGCGGTGCTGCTGGATCCAGGCCGCGCCCCACTCGTCGTGGCCGAGCATGAGGTCGGCTCCCTTGACGGCGGTCACAACCTGCGGGGTACGGGCGTCCATGATCGCGCTGGTCAGACCGGCGCGCATCGCCATCGGAATGAAGACCGCGTTCAGCGTGTGGCGGTCGGGCATCCCGAACGAGACGTTGGACGCCCCCAGCGTCATGTTCACGCCGACCTGGTCGCGGATCATGCTGATCGCCTCCATGGTGCGGTCGGCGTGCAGCGAGTCAGCCCCGATCGGCATCGCCAGCGGGTCGATGACGATGTCCTCGATGGGGATGCCGTATTTCGTCGTTGCGAGGTCGACGAACTTCTTGGTCAACTCGAGCCGCCGCGCTGGGTCGATCGGGATCTCGAACTCGTCGTTGGGCAGCGCGATGATGGCAGCGTTGTGGCGTTTGACCAGCGGCAGGATGAGATCCATGCGCTCGTCCTCGACGGTCACCGAGTTGACGAGTGCCTTGCCCTCGTAGGCGCCGAGACCAGCTTCAAGCGCCTCAACGACCGATGAGTCGATGCAGAGTGGAGTGTCGGTGAGCGACTGCACCAGTTTGACCGCATTGGCCAGCAGCTCGGCCTCGTCGGTCAACGGCACGCCCATGTTGACGTCCAGCACCATGGCGCCGCCAGCGACCTGGGCGGCGACATCGGTCTCAATGGCCGACAGGTCACCGGCTCGCAGCTGCTCTTGGAAGACCTTGCGTCCGGTCGGGTTGATGCGCTCGCCGATGATGCAGAAGGGCTGGTCGTCTCCAATGATGACCTGCTTGCTCGCCGAGCTGAGAACCGTGTGCATGCTGCTCCTGTTTCTGTGGTGGGCAGTCGCCGACGCGACCCCCGTATCGTGCCGCGAACTTAGCGACGCGGCGAGTGGAAGGGTGTTTCGAGGGGTCCCTCGTACTCCACGAGTGAGAGTTCGGGGGTGACGTCGTCAGTGGGCGGCAGCGACTCTCCCTGCCAGCCGGCTGGGGTCTTGCGGTCGCGTCCGGTGAGGAGGTTGGTCCAAGACGCGTCCCCCTCCAGCTGGTTGTTGACCGGAGGCCGCAGCTCGTGAATGTGCTCGCGCCAAGACTTCGGAAGCAAGGGAAGGGTACGACTGCGCTCTTCGGCCTTGACCCAGACGCAGCGCATCTCGGGTACGACCTCACAGTGACCGTCTTCCCGTACCCCGCCGCACGGGCCGTTGCGGAGCGTCTTGGGACAGGTCATCGGGCAGGTCATACCTGTTGAGTGCAGGACGCACTGGCCGCACATGCGGCAGTCCCACACGGGTCCCTTGATCGCGTGCTCGATGATGGGGAGCAACTTGGGCATGGGTTAGGCCTTGGCCAAGGCACGGCGGTTTTTGAGGAGTTCTTTGGCGCGGCGGACGGCGGTGGAGGCGTCAGCGGCGTACCCGTCAGCACCGACAGCGTCAGCGTACTCCTGGGTCACCGGGGCGCCACCGACCATCACGATCACCTTGTCGCGCAGCCCAGCCTTCTCCAACGCATTGATGTTCGCCTTAAACATCGGCATCGTCGTCGTCAAGAACGCACTGAACCCCACAATGTCAGGGGAATGCTCCTCGATCGCAGCGACGAACTTCTCCGGAGCCACCTGCACCCCCAAATCGATCACCTCGAACCCAGCACCCTCCAACATGATGTTCACCAAGTTCTTCCCAATGTCATGCACATCACCCTTGACCGTGCCCATCAAGAACTTGCCCACCGTCTCAGCACCAGTCGCAGCCAACAACGGCCGCAACACCTCCAACGCCCCCGACATCGCCCGACCAGCGATCAACATCTCCGGAACAAAGAAGTCACCCCGCTCAAACCGGGCCCCCACCTCCTCCAACGAAGGAATCAACGCCTCGAACAACAACGTCTCAGGACCCATCCCCATCCCAAGCCCAGCGTTAGTCAGCTCCAACACCGCAGGCGCATTCCCCACCAACGTCTCATCAAACAAACCCTTCAAAATCTCCTCAGGCGTCATGCCACTCCCACCTTCCGGTTGCGGGGCCGTTCGGCTGGGTCGAGTGCGCGAGAGATGGCTCGCGTCTCCGCGATGAGCAGGCGTCCCACGCCCGCGATGCGGTTTCCAGTGAGGCGCACCGAAGGCCCGGTGACCGAAACGGCGGCGACCACAGTGCCCTCGGCGTCGCAGATGGGTGCTGCCACCGCCACGAGGCCGGGTTCGAGCTCGTTGTCGGTGATGGCAAAGCCGCGGCGGCGGACGCCCTCAAGATCGGCCTCGAGGCGCTCGCGGGTGGTGATGGTTCGGTCGGTACGCCGATCGAGGCGCCCGCGCGGAACCTGGACGGCCCCGTAGGCCAAGAACACCTTGCCCAGCGCGGAGCAGTGGAACGGAACGTCGCGGCCGACCCAGTTGACGGCGCCGAGCAAGAAGCGAGAGTCGACCTGCGCGATCTGGTCGACAGCTGTCGGGCCCGGCAGTGCGAGGTTCACGGTTTCGCCGGTGAGTTCGCCGAGCCGAGCCAGGTGTGGCTGAGCGAGGCGGAGCAACGCGTCCGCACGCCCTGATCCCGCATAGCGCGCCAGGACCGGCCCGGGGCGGACCGACGAGTCGCTGCCCCTTCGCACCAGCCCATGTCGTTCGAGGCTGGTCAGGATGCGCGATGCCGTGCTCTTCGGC
>JAJAYM010000056.1 GCA_027117675.1 Actinomycetes bacterium
GACGACAACCGCCTGATCGACCTCGGTGCCGGGATCGCTGTCGTCAATGTCGGTAACGCCGCCCCCACCGTCGTAGCCAACATCTGCGAACAAGCCGCCGCCTTCACCCACACTTGTTTCATGGTGACGCCCTACGAGGGCTACGTAGCCGTCGCAGAGCAGCTCAACCGCCTCACTCCGGGTGACCACCCGAAGAAGACTGCGCTCTTCAACTCAGGCGCCGAGGCCGTCGAAAACGCCGTCAAGATCGCCAGGTATGCAACCGGTCGTTCGGCCGTCGTCGTCTTCGAGCACGCCTACCACGGGCGCACCAACCTGACGATGGCGCTGACGGCAAAGTCAATGCCGTACAAGTACAACTTTGGCCCGTTCGCCGGTGAGATTTACCGCGTCCCGCTCTCCTACCCGTTCCGTTGGCCCACAGGTCCTGAGAACGCCGGCCGCGAGGGGCTGGAGCAGGCGATCAGCAAGATTGAGAAGGAGGTCGGTGCCGACCAGGTCGCCGCGATCTTGATCGAGCCGATCGCCGGCGAGGGCGGTTTCATCGTTCCCGGTGATGGCTTCCTGGCCGGACTGGCCGACTACGCCAAAGCTAACGGCATTGTCTTCATCGCTGACGAGGTACAGACCGGGTTTGCTCGCACCGGTGAGATGTTCGCGTGTGACCACGACGGAGTCGTGCCCGACATCATCACCACTGCCAAGGGCATCGCGGGTGGAATGCCACTCGCCGGAGTCACCGGTCGCGCGGATCTGATGGACGCCGTCCACGCCGGCGGTCTCGGCGGAACCTACGGAGGCAACCCCGTCGCCTGTGCTGCGGCTCTCGGGGCCATCGCCGCGATCGAGGATCAAGACCTCGTGGCCAGTGCCCGCAGGATCGGCGAGATCATGCTGCCCCGACTGGCTGAGATGCAGGCGAAGTACCCAGTGATCGGCGACGTCCGGGGTCGCGGCGCCATGCTCGCTGTCGAACTGGTCAAGCCGGGCACCCTTGAGCCAGCCACCGACGAGATCGCCTCGGTCGTGAAGCACTGTCATGCCGAAGGTGTGCTGGTGCTCACCGCTGGCACTTACGGCAACGTCTTGCGCTTCCTCCCACCGCTGACCATGCCGGAGCCCCTCCTGGATGAGGCACTGACCATTATCGACAAGGCATTCGCGGCGCTTCCCTGATTCTCGGTGGCCTGATTCTGGGTGGGCTAGCTCTTGATGGCCTGCTTCCCGAGGGGCTGAGCAACTGTCGCAAATCTCGTTGACGGTGTCGAGTTCACTCGATCGGCTTACGGTTGACCTCGTTGGCGCGTGCTTGGAGGGTGAAGCACGACGCGACCGCCCTGGGTGCCGCTTCACCTACCGGCGGGAACTGCCGACACTCGTATAGGGATCTTGCACATGGTGTTCCCGGTGCCGACGCGCGGAACGAGGTGAACACGGCAGATGACCACGACCGGGGTTGGTACCGGTGTGTCACAGGGCACCGAGGGACTCCCCGACGCTGAGGAGTGTCGCGCCCTCGTCACCAGTGCGCTGCATCACGGTGCTCCGTCGATCGTCGCGCAGCCCATCCTGGGTCTAGCCTCTGGGCGAGTCGTAGCCTACGAAGCCCTCTCTCGGTTCAGCGCCGAGTTGCCTTCCTACTCCCCAGATGTCTGGTTCTCGATGGCGCACCAGTGCGATCTGGGCCCGATGTTCGAAGCGCGGGCTGTCAACCTTGCGATCCGTGCGGGGGCGCAGCGGCCCGAAGGCACGCTGCTGTCGGTCAATGTGAGCCCATCAGTGTTGAGTACCCGCGAGCTGCACGACGTCTTGCCCTTCGACCTGTCCGGTCTGCAGTTTGAGATCACTGAAAAAGAGGTGGTCGCTGACGGCGATCAGTTCCAGCTGGTCCTCAAGGCGCTCCGCGATCGCGGCGCTCGCGTCGCCGTCGACGATGTCGGTGAGGGATATGCCGGGCTGCAACGGGTGTTGGCACTCTCCCCCGACGTGATCAAGCTCGACCGATCCCTGGTGACCGGAGTTGAGTCCGAGCCGGTCAAGGCCGCCCTTGTCGAAGCCATCGTCAGGTACGCAGGCAAGGTCGGTGCCGAGGTGTGCGCCGAAGGCGTTGAGAACCTCGACGACCTCTATGCGCTGGCCGACCTTGACGTCGCCGAGGCCCAAGGGTGGGTGATCGGCATGCCATCATCGACCTTTGAGCCGGCGAGCGAGGCAGCGTCCCTCACCTGTCAAAGCTCGTACCAGCGGACGCTCGCGCTTGGCTCACGCGCACCAGGGCAGGACACCACGGCGCTAGAGAAGCTGCTGACCGACCTGGTGGACTGCTCGAACCTCGACCGGCTGGCCCGGATGACCGGACCCATCGGCGACCACCTGCTTTGCGACCTCGCCGAGATCTCGTTCATCGACCCAGGTGGTGAACACATCCAGGGCATCGGAGCCTTGGCGTGGCGGCCGGAGGGACAGCGCTATGCCCTCGCCGACTTCCCGATGACCCGGCGATGCATGGAGACCCTTGAGATCATGACCGTTGACCTCGTTGACCCTCAGGCTGACAGCGCCGAGCGGGAGTGGATGAAGGTTCAAGGCGTCACGACCATGATCGGAATCCCGGTCATGGCTGCCGGTAAGGTTGTCGGGCTCTTGGAGTGTTCACGCAAAGTTCCCGCCCCGTGGTCCCGGCTCCAGTTGCGGCATGCGCGCATCATCGCCACTGATCTCGCCCCGGTGATCAGCAGCTTGCAGAGCCAACAGCAGTAGGCATCGTCTAGTCAGAGCGCCGACTAGCTGACCGACGCCGGTGTCTCCTCGCGCATCGCCCACGGCGACCCGTACTCGACCAGCTTGTCGAGGAATGGCTTGGACGCAAAGGCCTCAGCACCGAGCACGCCAACGCCAGACCAGGTGCCCTCCGCCAGCAGCTCCAGAGCGATGACCGGATTGATCGCCGTCTGCCAGACGACAGCTTGCGACCCGTACTCCTTCATCGTCCATTCGTTGTCGACGACGTGGTACAGGTACACCTGGCGGGGCTGGTGGTCCTTGCCGGTACCGGTCACCCACGTACCGGCGCAAGTCTTGCCGCTCATGCGGTCGCCGAGAGTGGCCGGATCAGGCAGGAGCGCCGCGATCACGTCGCGCGGACTCACGTCGACGCCTCCCACTGCCACCTTGTCGGTCCGATCGAGGCCAAGCTTGTGGATCACCTTCAAGACATCGATGAACTCTTCCCCAAGGCCATACTTGAACGTGGCTCGCTTGCAGTCGACCCACCGCGGGATGAGCAGAACCTCTTCGTGCTCGACGTTGACGCATTCGACCGGCCCGATGCCCCCGGGAAACTCGAAGACCTCTGGCTCAGAAAACGGCGGTGTGGTGAACCAGCCCTTGTCCTTCTCCCAGATCACGGGAGGATTCAGGCACTCCTCGATCGTTGTCCAGATGGAGAAGGACGGCGCGAATGTGAAGCCATCTACTTCGAGATTTGCGCCATCACGCACACCGACCTCGTCGATTTCACTGAAGAGTTCGTCGGCCGCATATTTGGCGAAGATGTCCGAGAGTCCGGGCTCAACGCCAACACCCACGAGCGCAAGACGGCCTGCCGACTCCCATTCACCAGCGACCGCGAACTGCTCATCGCCCAACTTGACGCCGGTCTTTGAGTACGGCTCGGTCGCATGCGGGCGCGACAGCGACATGGCCATGTCGAGGTAGTCGGCTCCAGCCGCGAAGGCCCCATTGAAGATCGGTAGCACGAACCGCGGGTCGACGGCGTTCAAAACGTGCGTCGCATGGTGGCGTCTAGCCAGCTCGGTGACCGACTCCGCGCTCGAGGCGTCGACCTGGTCGGCCACGAGGCGTGGGTCATTGACCTGTGCCACCGCCCGCGCAGCACGCGACCGGTCGTAGGCGGCGACCACCATCGTCTCGAAGAAGCCGCGACGGGCAGCGATGGGAACAGCCGCCGACCCAACACCACCTGCTCCGACTAGCAGGATGCGCATGAGGAAAGTCCTTCCGTCTCGGGCGAAGCCCGTCAGCGCGAACTCTTCGGAGGGTGGTCCCCCGATCCAGGGCTCGGCCGCGCGACGATACTAACCTGCGTCATGCGTCTTACTGGTTAGTGGGTCTCCATCGCGGTACTAATGACGGCCGGCCGGGCTGCCGAGTGGCGGGGACCGATTCGAGGCTCTGGTGCCTGCCCAGCCTCAGCTGCTGACGCGGCGGGCACCTGGCTCTCGCCAGCAGCGAGGGCATCCACTGGCAGCTGCCACGGCTTCTTGACCAGGCGGGATCCCGCAATCTTGTGAGCCCCGTAGAAGACGCCAAACACGATCAGCGCATCGCCGAAACTGAACACGTTCGCGAAGGGAAGTGGCTCTGGCCACACGAAGATGTCGCCGAAAACTGGCAACACCGAATCCTTGATAACACCTGAGTTACTGAACTCACCCTTGGCGACCTCGATGCCGGCCATCTCCAGTGCCGGCTTGGACGCTGGCAGCTGGCCCCCGTTCAGAGCGATCGTGACGCCGTTCATCGCGCCACCTGCGGCGATGACGAGCAAACCGGGGATCCGCCAGTTGATGGCCACGAATACACCCGCGGCGACGTAGGTCGCCATGTGGACGACTTCGAGCATGGTGCGGTCGGCGTCCGGAAAGACCTCGATGATCAAGATCTGGGACAGGAGCGCGACGACCAAGATCCACCACGCCTTGAATCGAACGAAGGCCAGCCGCGACATTTTCCCACCAAAGAAGGCCGGCGTGACCAGCGCGAGGATGCACAGCACCAGAACGAGCATCAGCTGCTCCCCACCAGACGCAGTGCGGACGGACCCGGGTCACTGCTCTGGACGCGGCGCTCCTCGACTGCGTCGACGACTGCCTCTGGCGACATCGGACGCCCGATGTGGTACCCCTGCGCAACGTCGCAGCCAAGTCCCGCGAGCCACGTCAAAGTGTCACCGTCCTCGACTCCTTCGGCCACGATCCGCAAACCGAGATTGTGGCCGAGCTCTACTGTTGACGCCACGATGATTGCGTCGCTGGACTCGGTGTCGAGGTTCATGATGAAGGAGCGGTCGATCTTCAGCTCGTCGATGTCGAACTGCTTGAGATAGTTCAGTGATGCGTGGCCAGTCCCGTAGTCGTCGATGGAAATCTCGACGCCGATCCGTCGCAGTTGCTGCAGGACGACCGAGGCGCGCTTTGGGTCGTTCATGATGCTGCTCTCGGTCACTTCGATGACAAGCTTGGCCGGAGCAACTCCCCAGCGTTCGAGGGCAACGGCGATGCGGTCGGGCAGACTCATGTCGGTCAGGTGCCTCACCGAGAGGTTCACAGCCACCGACAGCTCGATTCCGGCTTCTTGCCAGGTGCGCACCTGTCGGAGTGCCCGCTCCAGCACGAAGAAGGTGATGGGGGCGATCAGGCCGGTGTTCTCAGCAAGCGGGATGAACGTGTCGGGGTACTGAATCCCCCTGGTGGGGTGGTTCCAGCGCACCAATGCCTCGACGCCCTTGACGGCCCCTGTCGCCACATCGATCTTCGGTTGGTACACCAGGAAGAGCTGGTCATCTTCGACAGCGGATCGAAGGTCGGTCAAGATCGTCAAACGCTGCGGCGTGTGGGTGTCTTCATCTTCGTTGGAGTACGCACAGAAGCGGGCACGCTCCCGCTTGGCCTCGTAGAGAGCGATGTCCGATCGGCGCATCAGCGTATGCAC
>JAJAYM010000057.1 GCA_027117675.1 Actinomycetes bacterium
CACGGAAGCCGTGTGCGTGAACAACATCGGCGCCTTTCACCCATCGGGCTAGTGTTCGCGCCACCACGAGATCACGCGGGTTGGGAGTGGTTGCAACCGGCGCCTCGACGAATCGAACGCCGACCTCACCGAAGGAGAACAACTCTTCGGTCTCTTTCGGGCCAGCGACAACGACGCGCTGTCGACGTCCGACAAGACCGACCGCCAATGAGCGCACGTGCTGGCCGATTCCTCCCGTGCTCGTCCCGAGCACGATGAGTACCCGCAGTTTCGGATCGGTCACGAGGGGCCGTCACCTGATCGCGAGCGCATTCGCAGAAGGGTACGGACCGCCCCCGGATCGGCCAGAGCCGCCGTACCGCCAACGATGACTAACGCGACGCAACCAGCCATCAGCGTCTGGGCGACGGCTACCCCCAGCGACGTTTCTCCTGACCCCGCCGTCAGCAGGATGTGACCAAGCCAGCCGACGACAACGGCAGCCAGCCCAGAGGCAACGCCAACCCGCAGAACCCCCGTCAGAGCCTGCGAACCGGCCAGCCGCCGAAGCGCCACCAACAACACTGCGGCTCCCACGACAAGACCGCTGCTGAAGCCGACCCCAATCGCACGGGCGACCTCAACGCCGTCATCAGATCGCACTGCCAGGACGCCGGCAACGAGGATTCCGAGCCCCCAACCGACGGTCGTCCCCCAGGCGGCCATTGGCGCCTGGTGGCGGGCGGCGAGTACGCGCACCAGGTGACCGTGCACCCCGTAGCCGAAGACACCAACAGCTAGCGCAATCAGGAGCGCGGTCAACTCCGCGACTCCGCCGCCCCCTGGGGCGTCTTGAAGGATGACCACTGCGAGCGGACCGGCTGCCGCTGCGAGCCCCGCGGCGCCTATTGCTGATGCCACGAACACCGCACGCACACTCTGGGCTGTCGTTCGGGCCGCAGCGGCATCGTCGCCGCGCTCGTGCAGTGCGGAGAGCCGCGGGAAGGTACTCGTCGCGATCGGTAGGACCAGGATCGACCACGGCAGCAGGAAGAGCGTCCACCCGAGCAGCAAGACCAAGGCGCTTACCTGCGAGCCATAGATGTTGCTCCAGCGGACTGCTGCTGCGTAGCCGACCCACTGGACGCCAACCACCACGGCCCCGCTCCACGCGAGTGTGCGCGCCTGCGCCCACTTTCCTGCCGGGAAGGTTAGTGACGGCCGGACGATGAGGCCGGCGCGCGCGAGACCGGGTAGCTGGACGGCAAGCAGCGCGACAACACCGAGAGTGGTACCGCCAGCGAGGAGGAGGAACTCAGCGTCACTCAGCGCGACCAGCGACCCGCGCGCGGGGCCGGCCATCTCGGCGTAGGCAAGGTAGCTGGCGAGCACCAGCAGACTCGACACGGCTGGGGCAACGGCGGGAGCAAAGAACCGACGGTGGGATTGCAGTGCTCCTTGAGCAACGACCGTCGCACCATAGATCGGGATCTGCAGCAAGAACACCCAGAGCATGGCCCTGGCAACGGTCGGCGCCTCCGAGCCGCAGTCGTCAGCGGAGCCGAGCAGGAACCCGATGACCCACGTTGACGCCACGTACATCGTTGCCGTGATCGGTACGAGCAGAACCAACGCCCAACCGTGAAGCGCGGCGACCATGGCCCGAACTCGGGCTGGGTCCGCCTCTCGTGCGCCAGCGATCAAGGGAACGACGACTGCCGCAAGAGCCCCGCCCACGACCAGTTCGAAGACGATGTTTGGGACCGCGTTCGCGGTGGCGTAGACGCGACCAAGGCATTCGGTTCCGACGGTTCGGGCCAGGACGACGACGCGAACAAAGCCGATGATCCGGGCCACCACCGTCACCGCCGCGATAAGCAGGGCTGCGTTGACGAGTTCGGCGCCAACCGACCCCGATGCCCGCGGCTCCGAACGCCGCCTGGACGGCTCGTTCATTGGTCCTTGGTCAGGGTCTGGCGGCGGCCCAGTCCGTCGAACTCGCGCAGACCTGGAGTGTGTTCGATGACGTGCGAAAAGCTGATCCGTTCGCTGGCGACGGTCAGCCCAACGAGGGCAGCAACGGTGGCCACGAGCGCCGGACGACTCAACGAGGCAGCCACTCCAACTCCCCACGCGGCGCCGAGCGCGTTCGCCCCGGTGTCGCCCAACATCGAGCGCTCACCCAAATCATCGGACAGCAGGCCGGCCGCAGCGCCCACCGGACCGGTCAGCACCAGACCGGCTGGACTACCGGTCAGCACGGGTGCGGCCGAAGCAGCGAGAAATACCTTGGTCGCGCGTCCGGGCCGAAGATCCAACAGGTTGGCGAGGTTGGCGCTGCCCGCGACAATCGCTCCGGCAAGGAGAGCATCGACTGGGCCACCGCGACCACGCCGAGCCAACACCCCAGCCACGAGACCGGTCGCCCCCAGGCCGATGAGCTTGACGGTGCCGGTGGTGACCTCCCCGTTTCGTAGCGCACCAAGATGGCCACGTAGGCCCTTGATGTCGGTGGCGCCAGTGAGGTCGTCGAGCAGCCCCAGCGCCGACGCCCCGCCGACAGCGATGGTTGTCGCGGCCCGGACCGAAGGTGCCAGATCGGGCGAAGTGATGACTCCGACCAGCGATCCGAACGACACGGCTGGCCCTTGAGCTAGCGTGACCGTCTCACCGCGGTGGTTCGTGCGCAGCCACCGCTCGGTAGACCGATCGGCAGCTATTCGTCGGTAGACCCACTTCGTCACCACCACCGAGGACGCCGCGCTCAGCACCCGACCAACCATCGGTCAGCCCCTGGGGAGCGGATCGGGCGCCGGCCCGTCGGATCCCTCGCCGCTGCCGTAATGGCCGACACCGCCGGCGATCTGCTCAGCTAGCGCAAGGATCGTGACGGTCACCCCATTGCCCGTGTCGAGCCGGTCCTCCGATGACACGACGCCGTCAGCGTTCGATCCACGCAGCACTCCGTTGACACCGGCGGACTGATCACTTCCGCGGGGCGCGGCGAGAACGGTCCCAGCACCCACATCATCAAGGGCCAGGGTCAGTGGAACCACCGTGAGGTCAGCGTTCAGCACGACTCCTGCCGGCCCGACGACAATCGCGGTGTCACCACGAATCACCTCATCCTCGTCGGCGGAGATGAAGCCCTCGTTCTCGAAGGCAGCCAGCACGGCGATCGAGTCGAACGACGATTCACCCACGGCGCGCCCGCCCGGTGTCAAAAGTGCCTCAGCCAGCACTTGGCTCGCGAGTTCGTAGGGGTCCGCATCTCGTCCTCCCCGAGCGATAGTTTCGGCGACCCTGCCCAGAATCTCGCTCTGCTCAGGATCGGTCCACGCCGATTCGAGCGTGATCCGCTCGCCCACCGCCCCGCCAGCGGCGGTCACGGCGTCTTCGACGGCGTCCACCTGTCCCCCATCAACATTAGGGAGCACGACAATCGCAGTTACGCGTGAAGTGAGCAGTCCGTCGACGAGAACCGCTTGCGAGAGCTCGGCGAACTGTTCGGACGACTCGATCTCGGCGCGCAGCGTTGACACTTCGCTTTGTAGTTCAACCTTCTCGTCGGCCAACTGCTGAGTGCGGTCCTCCAGGAAACCACTGATGTCGTCTTTCAGGGGTCCTGAACCCAGCACGATGCCTACGGCAAGCGCCATGAATATCGCCACGATGGAGTCGATGTGATAGCGAAAGTCGATCACTAGGTGGTCCGTTCGATGAGTCGACGCATGAAGAGCCCGGTCACCCGGTTACCCAGAACACCAGGTCGTGCCACCACGACCCAACGAGGTCAAAGAAGCTTCGTCCCGCCGTCGTCGACGCCATGGCGGTGAACAGTGCGGCCATCCCAGCCGCAACGAGGAGCAGGAGTTGCCCTGTGGAGATTCGGCTGCGATAAAGGCGACTGACACCTTTGGCATCGATCAGCTTGCCGCCGACCCGAAGGCGGGTCAAAAAGGTGCTCGCCATTCCGGCCCGACCCTTGTCGAGGAACTCGACCAACGTCACGTGACTACCGACGGCGACGATCAGGCTCGCCCCCTTGTCGTCGGCGAGCAGCATCGCCACGTCCTCACTGGTACCGGTGGCCGGAAAAACGATGGGGTCGACGCCGAGCGACTCAACGCGTTCCAGGCCAGGCGCGCGCCCGTCCCGATAGGCGTGAACAACGACCTCAGCACCGGCGCTGAGCGCCTCATCCGACACCGAGTCCATGTCGCCGACAATGAGGTCTGGTCGATAGCCCATCTCGAGTAAGGCGTCGGCGCCGCCATCGACGCCGATCAACACGGGTCGATGCTCACGAATATAGGGACGTAGGGTCTGCAGATCTTCCTTGTAGTGATAACCGCGAACCACGATGAGGACATGATGCCCGTCGATCTCGGTCGCTATGTCTGGTACACCTACACCGTCGATGAGGAGGTCGCGTTCTTGGCGTAGGTACTCCATCGTGTTACTGGCAAAGGCCTCAAGCTGGACCGATAAGCCGGCTCGCGCTTCGTCCATCGACTTCTGCACTGAGGCAGCATCGAGGAGCTGCCCCTCGGCGACAACGCCTCCCTCATGGAGCAACCGGGCGCCGTC
>JAJAYM010000058.1 GCA_027117675.1 Actinomycetes bacterium
CGGGCAGTCGCTCGCATCGGTCTTCGTGGGTTGTGGCCATAGCGTCTTTATGGGTTCGCGGTCGACGCCGAACGAGCGATCGCAAGCGTGGGCGCAATCGGCTGGCGGGGCAGCGAGCGTTGGAACGTTTGTCGAGGCAGCGATCTCCGGCGAGGTTTTGGTGGATGCGGCCACCCGCTGGACTTCTCGGGCGGGTTCCCGCCACGGCTCCCGGTCCTCGGCGACGACAGCCTCGCTGAGCAGATCCAGCGGGCGTTCCCCGAGGCGTTGGTCGTCAAGGCCCTCAACACGGTCACCGCATCGGTGATGGTCGACCCGGAGTCGCTGGCCGCGCCCGCCGGCACGGGGGCGCGCCAGGTGTACGGCCAACCCTCCCGGGGCTGGGGGTTGGGCGCCGTCGGGTGGTTGGTGCTGTGGGTGATCGGCACGATCGTGGCTAGCGTTGTGATCTTCGTCCCTGTCTTGCTTGCCGCCCCCGAGGCTTTCACCGACGACGGAAACGTCGACGGTGGCTCGGCGGCTGGTAGTTGGTTTCTGACGGCGGCTCAGGCGATCTTCTTCGCCGGGATGGTGGCGTGGCCGCTGATCGCGGCGTGGCGCAAGTCCTCCGGTTGGCGCCACGCCTACGGCTTTGTGGTTTCTTGGCGCGCCATTGGCATCGGGTTCGCCGGGGGTATCGCGACCTTGATCGCCATGACTGTCCTGACAAGTGTTACCGCCGAGCTGCTGGACCAAGAGGTCACCTCAGCGGGCGCTGATGCGGCTCTTTCGATGACCGGAAGCACGCTCGCCTACGTTCTCTTCCTGGTACTGATCGCGGTCGGCGCACCGTTCGTTGAGGAGGTCGCCTTCCGTGGCCTGGTCTGGGGAGCCGCCGTCAAGCGGGGGTTGTCACCGTGGATAGCGACGGTGATCGCCGGAGTGCCGTTCGCACTGGTCCACGTGGAGCCGCTGAGGGTGGCCCCGCTCTTGGCCGCCGGCATGGTGCTGGGAGTGGTGCGTCAATACGGCGGGTTGGGTGCCGCGATCCTCGCGCACTGCGTGGTGAACACCATCGGCGTGATCGGTATCGCTGCGACGCAGTGAGCTCGACGCAGTGATCACGCCGGTGCGGTAAACTCGCCGTTCGTGTCGCTCCCGTCCGGAGCGCCCGCCGCCGACGGGGTAGCTGGCCAGCTCGTTGACACCGACTGGCCCGCTTGCGCGCGGCGACCACGCTCGGCGAGCACCACGGTGATGAAGAGCTCTGCGCTGACCCCGGTTGGTGGTGGTGGGGACACCTGACTGGCGATCTCACTGGCCAGCGAATGTCCGATCGACGTTCGCGCCGCGGCGGTAAGGGTGCTCGCCCGGGCCAGGAACTGGCGCGCGCTGAGCGCCGTCGCTGGCTGCAGCCGGACGAGGTCGAGCGTTGCCGCCCACGGCTGCAAGCTGGTGGGGAGCCAGAGCGGTGCCGACGAAGTCTGTGGCGCACGTTCGCGCACGACAACGGTTCCGGCCAAATAGTCGCCAACCCGCTTTCCTTCCGGAGAGAGCAAGCTGGTGATAACCGCTATGGCTCCGAAGCACAGGTAGATCTCGACAACCGCGACCAGGGCTCGGACCAGCGCATGACGGAAGCGGATGGCCCCTCCGTCGCTCCGCACGGCTCGGAGGCCCAGCGCGAGCTTGCCAACGGTGCGCCCGCGGGTCAGTGTCTCCATCGTCGCGGGATAGCCGACGAACACGGCAAGGGTGGCCACGAAAATAAACACAAGGGCCAGAACGTCGTCGGCAACTGAGGCAACAACCCCGAGTAGAAAGACTAGGGCCCCCAGGGCCAGGAGCTGGAGGGTGATGTCGATCAGGAAGGCCAGGCTCCTGCTGGGTACCTTGGCGAGCCGCAAGTCGACGACGACTGCATCGCCGGTGACCAGGCCGTCCCCAGCCGAGTGGCGCACACCGTGGTCGGACATGATCCCCCTCTGGTCATCAGACTCCGGCTCGTTGTGGCTGCTGCCACGCTATTGTGCCGGATCTATGGACCTCGACACTTTCGTCGCGACACATCGCGCCGACTGGGATCGGCTACGCGAGCTCACTCGGCGGTCCCGGCTGTCCGGCGCCGAGGCCGATGAGTTCGTTGATCTCTATGGCCGGGTGTCCACCGACCTCTCGGTCGTGCGGTCGGAGGCGCCTGATCCGGTGCTCGTCGCTGAGCTGTCCACTCTCGTGGCACGCGCGCGCGGTACGACAACGGGAACGAGACGCTTCAGCACCAACGACATTGCGCGCTACTTCTCGTTGACCTTCCCCCTGGTTGTCTATCGAGCGCGATGGTGGGTGGCCGGCGTCACCGTTGGGTTCTTGCTGGTGTCATTCGGGGTGGGAGCCTGGGTGGCAGCCAACCCCGACGTCCAGGGCGCGCTTGCTCCACCGGCAGCAGTAGAGCAACTCGTCAATGAAGACTTCGAGAACTACTACTCCTCTGACCCGGCGGCATCCTTTGCTGCGCGGGTCTGGACCAACAACGCGTGGGTGGCGGCACTTTCGTTGGCGTTCGGTGGGCTGCTGGGGCTGCCCGTGTTGTGGGTGCTGTGGCAGAAC
>JAJAYM010000059.1 GCA_027117675.1 Actinomycetes bacterium
ACCCGCACTTGAGCCAGAGCCGGTTGTGCTCACCGCCCACGGGGGGCGACTCGGCGTACTCCACCGGCTCCTCGGTGTGCTTCGAGGGCTCGTATTCGAACGTCTGGACGTTGTCCAGAGCACCAGGTGTTGGGTCTTCGGTACCGGCCTCGACCGCCCACCACACGCCGCCGATTGCCACAACAACGGCCACGACCAGAACGACGGTCAACAGGGTGTTGGAGCGGCGCGAGCGGTTCGTGTCGTCTTTGCGCATCTGCGCAACCTTCTTCTCGCGCTCCTCGCGGCGGCGCTGGGCGTTGGACCCCATACATACTCCTGAAGTGAGCTTCGTGTCTTAGCAGGGTAACCCCGCGGGCGGCGGCTCCCGCAATTGACTCACCCCGGAAGGCGAACCTTGCGCGTGGTAGCGACCAGCGCGAAACCTAACGCGTCGTAGATCTGGCTAGCGATGTTTCCCTGGGTCACCGCCAACGACACGGAGGACTCACCGGCGGCGCGACATATCGACAGGGCACGAACAATGAGGGTCCTCCCCAGACCTGCATACCTCGGATCCGGATCTCGACAGACGTCGGTGATCCATGGCCCCCCGGTCGGCGCCGCACCCGGAACACGGTTGACCAGCACGAGGCCCACCGGTCGACCACCATCGAAGACCAGTGCGCTCGAATCCATCAATGGACCGAGACGACGGCCCGCCAGCGCATGACGAATGTCGGCGAGGATGGCGCCGTCACTTCCGATCTCTTCATCCGGATGCCCCAACGGGTAGGCAGACCTCACCAAACCGATGACCTCGTCAGGGATTTCTGCGTCAGGGCTAAGCGGTCTGATGTCGTAGGCGGCGTTGGATGGAGCGATGTGCATCCAGCTGGCCTGGGCCGAAAGGTCGATCGTCATCAGGGAGTAGTGGCGCGTGGGGACGGCACCACGCTCGACGAGCGCGTCGGCAAGGACCTCGTCGGTGGTCGTGAGATTCCATCCTGGGAGATCGGTCAAGATCTGCTCCACGGCTGACTCGAGGGAGACCAGAACTTCGAACAATTCAGCCGATGGCGGGGCGGCGTCATACCGGTGAAAGCGACCGACGGGCGTGCCGTCGCGCATCAACTGCTCAGAACGATCCACTCCACCCACCTCGTCCACGTATCCATGCCTATCGGGTCAACGCAGGATCCGCCATCGGTATTCGGTACGAGTAGGCCGACCGGAGAGCAGGTGGCTCACGCTGATAACCTCCCGACGTCCCGCCTCCGTAGCTCAGGGGATAGAGCATCGGCCTCCGGAGCCGTGTGCGCAGGTTCGAATCCTGCCGGGGGCACCGTGTGATCAGATTCGCTGCGTTGGCGGCTGGGCCTGTTAGGTGGTGCGCTCCTCACGGGTGTGCGAGTCACTCACCGGTGCGGCGGTATCCCAGTAGCCGTCAGCGCCATCCGAAACAGGTCAGGGGCTGGGTAACTCTCCCAGGCATCGCCCGTTCTGACGTGAACGCCGCCTCGCCCCACAACCTGCCAGCTGTCGCCGTCCCCGACCATCCCCGTGTATTCGTCGACACCGACCAACAGATCATCACCCGGGACCGTGCGCATCATGTGGTCAACGAGGCCGGGGGCGAATCGGTCCAACATGTCCCAGTGCGGCCCCAGCCACGCCTTCGGAAAAAGCTGCAGACCCGGCTGCCAAAGGTCTGGTGAGAAGTCGTTCATGCTGCTGTCGGGAGCCTTGCGACCCAAGCACGCCATCCCAGCACTGCAACCGATGTAACCCATCCCCCGGTCGAGCCCGTCGATGATCGCCCGCCAGAGTGCGGTTCCCTGGAGCGATGCCGCGAGGTAGGCGGGGTTACCCCCCGAGAAGTAGACGAGCGAGGCGCCAACAACGTGTTCGGCCATCGACCTGTCATCGGCATCGGTGCGGTCACGCACCTCTAGAACCTCGGCGTGCACGTCTACCTCGGCGAAGTGGCCGAGCCCGCGCTGCGCCCACCCAAGGAAGACTTCGTCGCCATCGGGGGCCGACGCGGTGGGCACGATGAGCACTCGACTGTCGCCAGTGACTCGGTCAAGTATCCAGGCGTCGACCTCGTGAGACCACGGCTCGAACTCACCAGACCCCAGTAATCCGAACCAGCCGCCCATCAGTTCTTCCGTTCTGCGCGGCGAAAGGATTTCCGTGCCATCGCTCGGGTCCAGCGCTCCTCGCCAAAAGCCGTAGCGAGTCCGACGATTTGGCTGTGATGCTCGCGGATCGCCGCTGCCTTCAGATCGAGCAGGTCGCTGTCGAGATCGAGGTAGAGCTCCTCGTCGTCGTGGACGGGCGGCCCGGCCCCGTCGCGAAAGGCGCCGAGCGCAAAGAGGTCCGGCAAGAACTCTGCACCCCAGGCCCGCGGATCCGCCGCGTAGTACAGCGAGGCACCACTGGGGGCGTGCTCCCGGAAAGCCTCGGTTGCCCAATGGCTGACCGACTTGTGACCCTCATGGTTGGTGATTCCGTCTGGCCCGAAGGTGAGCACTGTGTCGGGCACGACCTGTTCCATGATCGGCGCGTCAGCGCCGGCGTCCGGCGGGGGCGTGTGCCAGTCGACATCGGGGGGGCCGAGAAAGATGTGCTCGCGAACGCCGAGCATCGACAGACATCGCTCCAACTCTGCCGTGTGCACCCCGGCCAGCGTCTCAGGGGGCCAACGCTCAGGGGGGAGCGATCCGGCGGCCGCAGCTTGCGCCATCAGTCCGGACGACAGGTATGCCTCGTCGTCCGGGTGCGCCCACACACCCAGTACCGTCCCGAGGGCTGCGCCGGGTGCGGGGGTCACCCGCCGACCGTACCGTCAGGCTGAGCGCTTCGAAAGGATTGCATCAAGGACCTACCCGGCCATGTCGATACACCGGGGGCACCATTTCAGTCGACTTGGGGACCCGACCACGCATCCCTACGACGACTCACCGTGCTGGGACGGTGAGTGGACGCCGGTCACGCCTGCGCCGACGGTCGACATGTGGGCGCACCGTGCACTGTTGCGTACCGTCGCAGCCTGGCCGGCCCTCCATCCGTGGCATCTTGGAGATGACAAAGGATCACGTCGATCACTGGTGTGGAACGCAGTCCCCGTGTCGTCGGCGGTGCCCGTCGATGAATCGGTGATCGACGCCTCACAGGGGTTGGCGGTGCTCACCCAGACTGCTCCACCACCCGCGCTCTCATTGGGGGACGTGGGCGCCGACGGCGAGGTGTTGGGTGGGACGACGCGCAGGGCGTCCTCGTCAATGACGGGAGCTCTTCTCAGCGCTCTCGCCTCTGGACTCTCCCACGCCAGAGCCGATGCGGTAGCCGATGCCGTCCGCCAGCCAGCCGACGTCATCGACTCTTGCAGACGCTGACTCCAATCACGGCGCAAAACCACGTCGAATGCATGGCTCGAGGGTGCACCGTTGGATCGGCGGCATAGCACGGTTTCCAGAAGCATGGCTGCCCGGCGTGGCCATCCTGCCGAGGGGTCGTCGAGACGTCGAGACGTCGACGACCTAGCCACGCGTTGGGACACCGAGTCAGCCACATTTGCCAATCGCCATACCGTGCACACAGGCGACGTACGTTTCGCCTCTGATGTGCTGGCACCAAGTGTGACGGCTCTGCTCTTGGATCAGGTCCTCGACGACGACGGTGTCACTATCGCCGGCAACGCGATGCACGTGTGGTGGGAGTACAACCAGACGAGTCGGCCGGCCGTCGCGAGAGCGCGTAGGACAGTCGATGTCGCCATGCGAATACGTGATGCCGTTCCGTCGTTTCTGCTTGCGCACTATCCCGATCGCTCGCAAGTGGTCGAAGACCGGCTAGCCGAAGCGGCCGCACGAGCGGCCGGCTCGGGCAGCGAGGTCGGTAGCAGGTGGGTGAAGTACGCAGCCCCAGGAAGCGCCTCGTATCCTGGCCTCGTGCTGACACCCGGCTCCCTGCGCCAACGACTGGCCGAGCGCCCAGTTCTGCTCGACGGTGGCCTTGCTACCACGCTCGAGCTTCTCGGTCATGACATCTCAGGCAAGCTCTGGTCGGCTCGTCTCCTGATCGACCAGCCCGGCGCGATCATCGAAGCACACACTGCGTTCTTCGCAGCTGGCGCTGAGGTAGCGACCACCGCTTCCTACCAGGCAACGTTCGACGGCTTCGCCGCCCATGGGATCGACCGCGGGCAGACCGCCGACCTGATGCGCAAGAGCGTGGCACTGGCCCGCGAAGCCTCCGCCCAGGTGATCAGCCGTCCCACCTGGGTCGCCGCCTCCGTCGGGCCGTACGGCGCCATGCTTGCCGACGGCTCGGAGTACCACGGTCGCTACGGGCTCAGCGTCGGCCAGTTGCGCGAGTTTCACCGCCCTCGCATCGAAGTGCTCGCCGCAGCCGGCGCCGATGTTCTCGCCTTCGAAACTCTCCCGTGTGCTGCCGAGGTCGAGGCCGTCCTGATGGAGATCGACGAGGCAGGCCTGGAGTGTTGGGTCTCGGTGTCGATCGATGGGTCGAGAACCAGATCCGGCGAGCGGCTGGGCGACGTTTTCGATATGGCTGCCGATGTACCTGGTGTCGTCGCACTGGGCATCAACTGCTCGGCACCCAGTGACGCAACAGATGCTGTTGCTGTGGCAACAGGGGCCGGTAAGCCCGTCGTCGTCTACCCGAACAGCGGCGAGGGGTGGGACGCCGTCGCGCGTCAGTGGGTCGCCACGCACTCTGAGCCACACTTCCCCGTTGAGCGGTGGGTCGCCGAAGGAGCGCGCCTCGTTGGGGGCTGCTGCCGCGTCACCCCCAACGACATCTCGGCGATGGCCGTACAACTCGCCCAGTAGGGTCGCTGACGTGAAGCAGGTATCTATTCGAGTGCGCTGGGCCGACATGGACGCGTACCAGCACGTCAATAATGCTGTCTACCTCAACTACCTGGAAGAGGCGCGCGACACCGCCATGGTGGGCCTCTTCGGACCTGAGGCGCTCGACTTCGTCCTCGCGCACGTCGACATCGATTTCCGGAGCGAGGTCACCCAAGACGACGGCGAAGTCACTGTGCTGAGCCGAGTGGTCGGCTACGGGCGGTCGAGCGTCCGTAGCCGCGAAGTCGTCCGCAAGCCTGATGGCACCGTAGCTGCCGAGGGTGGAGCGGTCGTCGTCCCACGAGACACCGCAACCGGGCGGTCGCGCCAGCTGACCGCAGCCGAGATCGCCCTCATCGACGCCGAGCTCACTGCCGATCAGACCGCCGGCCACGACTTCTGACACGACTCCGCACCGGGTGGGTCGACGGTTAGGCAGCGGGACTCTGTTGAGGGAAGGCCAGCAGGGCATCGACGCCACGCTTGGCGATCTCGTTGCCGATGATGAGCCGCTGGATCTCCGAAGTGCCTTCCCACACGCGGTCGACGCGCAGCTCGCGATAGAGCCGCTCGACCGCGAAGTCGCGCATGTAGCCGCGTCCACCGTGGATCTGCACTGCGTTGTCGACGACTCGACCCGCGGCCTCTGACGCCGCTAGCTTCACGACGGCGGCCTTAGCGTGAAGGGTTTTGCGGTCGAGTGCTCCCGAGTCGATCTCGCAGCCAACCTGGTACACCAGGGTCCGCGCACCGGTGGTGTCAACGATCATGTCGGCGAGCATTGCTTGGATCAGCTGGTGACTGACCAGCGGTCCGCCGCCCTGAATCCGGCCCGTCGCGAAATCGACAGACTCCTCGATCGCCCGGGTGGCGGCGCCGACAGTGCGTGCCCCGATCATCAGCCGCTCCTCAACGAACCAGTCACGGATCAGGTCGTACCCCTGCCCGATCTCGCCGAGGACCTGCTCGGAACCGACCTCCACGTTGTCGTAGATGAACTCGGGGTGCTCGTAGACAAAGGTGTGGGTGTACTTCGGGGTGCGGCTGATCGACAGACCTGGCGTGTCCCGGTCAACGATGAACAGCGTCGGCAGGTCGTCCACCCAGGCCAGCGTCAAGATGAAGTCTGCGACGTCGCCAACGGTGACGAACCACTTCTCACCGTTGATGATGAACCGGTCACCCTGGCGCTTGGCCGTTGTGGCCATGGCCAGCGGGTCCGACCCAGCGAACTCCTCGGTGACAGCGATCGCGTCCCGCTTCTCACCGCGGATTCCCGGCAACAGGTAGCGCTCTCGCTGCTCTGGCGTGCACGCCTTCAGCGCATTCGCCGGACGCCAGACGGTGTCCCATAACGCGTTCGTCAACCGTCCTAGGCCCTCGTGGTAAAGGATTTGCTCAATGGTGGTGAGGCCAGCGCCTCCCCACTCACGGGGCATGTTCACCGCCTGCAGGTCGGCATCGAGGACGGCCTGCCGAATGGTGGCGTGCGCGTCCGGCGACAACCCGTTGTTCATCTCACACTCGAGCTCGTATGGCTTGATGAAGTCACTGAGCTCGCGCACCTTGGCGATGAGCCGCTGTTGCTCTGGCGTGTAGCTGAAGTCCATGGTTAATTTTCCTCGGTTTCCTTGGCCTAGCCGGCGGCGATGGCCCTGGCATCAAGTGCGACCGCTCCCGACGCGGTAGCGAGCAGTGGGTTGACCTCGAAGTCTGCAATCTCCGGGTGCGTGCAGGCGAAGTTGACGATTGCCGCGATCTGCTGGGCCACAGCATCGACGTCAACGGCGGGTCGTCCGCGAACCCCATCCAGCAGCGCCGATGTGCGAAGCGTTCGTAGAAGATCGGTTGCCCGCGATGCATCAACAGGAGCCAACGAAGTCGCGACGTCATCGAGCACCTCGGTGAGGATTCCACCACCGCCCACCATGGCTACCGGCCCGAACCGGGCATCTTGACGCACACCGACGATGAGCTCAACGCCGCTCGTGGTATCCACCATGTGCTCGACGGTCACGGCCGGCGGATCCAAGCGATCGACCATGGACCGATACTCAGCGCGGAGCTCCTCGACATCGATGATGCCCAGTCGGACGCCACCAACATCGGTCTTGTGCAACAGACCCATGGCCTTCAGCACCACGGGGAACTGTAGCGATGGCAGAACCGACTCAAGCTCAGCATCGGAGGACACCAACTGGGCGTCGGGGAACTGCACCCCGGCCTCCACAAGAGCCGAGCGCACCTCCCAGTACCCGAAGGCTGGCAGCTGCGACTCCGGTTCGGGAATCGGGCTAAGACCTAGCGGCTCAACCCCCGCGCTCTCACCCAGGGCCACCAGCGCGCCTTCGATCGTGCGGTAGACGGGAACCCCGCGGCGCCGCAGCACAGTCGCCGCAGCACTCAGCGGGTACATCGAGTGAACGACCAAAGGACGTCCCGATGCCGTGACGGCGTCCGCCAGCGCACCGGCCGTCGCCACCTCGAGGTCGGCCAACGCCTCCCCATACTGTCCGTAACCACCGAAGTACCCGCTCACCACCATGGCGTCGACCTCGCCACTGGTCAGTACCGAGTGAACTACCCGGCCGAAGCAAGACAGATCTTGCTCTCCACCGCCGGCCACGTCGATCGGGTTGACGCTGGTCGCTGCTGCTGGCAGATCTGCTGCCACCGTCGCCGCAAGACTGTCGGTGAAGTGGACCACGTTGAGGTCGAGTGATTCAGCAACGTCGGCCGCGATCGCCGCGTGACCACCACCATCGGTGATGATGGCCACATTCCGACCTCGTGCCATGGGACTCTCGCGAAGCAAAGCGATCGCGTCGACCATCTGCGAGGGCGTGTTGACGCGCACGATGCCACCGGCGGCGCAAGCGGCGTCCACCACGTCCGACGACGTCACCAGCGATGCGGTGTGCGATGACGCCTGACGTGCCGAAGCCTCGCTCGAACCAACCGTCAGCAAGACGACGGCTTTGCCTGAGTTTCTCGCGTCTAGGGCTGCCTGGACAAAGCGCCTGCCATCTCGGAAGTCCTCGCAGTAGACGGCGATCACCTTCGTGCTGGCGTGCAACACCGTTGCCTCGACGAGATCGGCGGCGTCGAGGTGAGCCTGGTTGCCCAAACTGGCGAAGCGCGAGAACCCCAGGCCATAGTCGTCAAGCAGCTTGGCCAGTTCAAGCGAGAGGTTGCCACTCTGCGAGATGAAAGCGACGTCGCCCGGGGGCAGCGGGTTGGACGTGAGTGACAACCCCGCCGCCGCGTCCGAGACGCCGAGGCAGTTCGGTCCAAGCAACACGGCACCAGCAGCCTGTACGCGCACGACGACCGCTTGCTCGCGTGCTATGCCTTCTGGACCCGTCTCACCAAGTCCGGCGCTGATTCCCACGATCGCTCGGGCACCGGCCGCAAGGGCATCGTCGACGGCGGCTTCGAACGCGGATGCGGGCACGGCCACGACTGCGAGGTCTGCGGTGAGGCCGGCCTGCACCAGCGACGGCACCGCCGGTCTTCCGAGGACCACATCGGCCCGCGCGTTGACCAGATGCACCGGAACCGGACCGGCCAGCGCGCCCTTGGCGAGCCAGTTGCCCCACTTTCGGATGTCGTCGCTGGCCCCGATCACTGCAACGCTCGCTGGCGCGAAGAGTGCCTCCAGGGCACCAGAGCTCGGTCTTCCAGAACCGTCGCGGTCATGCGCATCCATCAGCGAGCCACCGCAGCCGACTTGACGGACGTTGGGTAGTGCTCGGCGACCGCCGCGCGTTTGTCCTCAGAGATAGCGGTCGCTGCTTGCCGCGGAGAGATCCCCTCGCGACGGGCGCGGGTGAGCAACTCGCGGGTCAGCGGACGCAGGACACCGCTGATCTTGTTGAAGGACCCCTCGGGAGTCGGATCGATATCGCCGAAGGCCACCCACCACCACCAGGCGTTCGTACCGACATTCGCAACGAAGTCTGGGACCACTGTCACACCACGTTCAAGAAGAAGAGCCTCCGCATCAGGGAGGGTAGACACATTGGCGGCCTCGCAGATGACGCTGGCTTTGATTCGATCCACGTTGTCAGCCGTAATGACGTACGACATCGCAGCTGGCACGAGTATGTCCACATCGGCATCGACCCACGTTTCGCCTGGTCGCAGCTCATCGCCGGCCCGCAGCAGGTTACGGTCGATGACGCCAAATACGTCTCGGCCTGCCAACAACGCTTCGACGTCGAGGCCCGATGGGTGATAGATCAGTCCCTCACGGTCGGAAATTCCCACGACGCGAACGCCGGCGGCCGCCAGATAGCGGGCGGTGGCGCCGCCCATGGAGCCGAAGCCTTGCACCACGGCCGTTGCCGACGTTGGTTCGGTTCCGCGAAACTCGAGGGCAGCCAGGACCGTCTCGGCCACCCCGAAGCCGCCGACCAACTCGCCGAGGCCGACGCCGTCAACCGTCCTCGAGAAGGCGAGCTTGAGCCGCTCATGGGCAGCGTCGGCGCCATCGTCTACCAGACTGAGGGCCGACTCAGCCGATGAGCGGATTCCCTCGTCGGCGAAGACCTCGTCGATCACGTCCTGTCGAACACCAAAATCTTCACCGGTGGCGAAGAGCACCTCGATAAGTGGCTTCATGGCGCGGCCGAAACGCGCCAGAACGTCGCGCGCTCGTGGGTCGTACGGATCACAGTCGATCCCGCCCTTGGCGCCGCCGAGTGGCACGTACCTGTCCCCCGGCGTGTAGACCACCGCCTCTTTGAGAGTCATCGCCTGCGCGAGATCGCGCACCTCGTTCAACGTGACGCCATCGCGCATCCGCAGACCGCCACCGGCGACGCCGCGGCTCAGGGTGTCGATGACGACGTAACCCTTGATTCCGGTGATCTCGTCAGTCCAGGTCAGTTCGAGGTAGGAGTCATGGGAGCTCAACGCGGTGATCCTTCCGGCGGTGGTGGTTCGGAGATGACAAGCACAGTCGGTCCCTGGTGCAGCGCAGCCTCGCGCAACTCGGAGACGAGGGCGTCCGGCGTGTCCACGCGAACCCCACGGGCGCCGAGCGCCTGCGCCAGAAGCACGAGGTCTCGGGGCGGCGCGTCGACCGCGAGCGGTTTTTCGTTCCGCTCGAGCATCTCCGCACGGATCTCGCCGTAGCCGCTGTTGTCGAAGACAACGAT
>JAJAYM010000060.1 GCA_027117675.1 Actinomycetes bacterium
AAGCGCTCGGCCTGCTCAAGGCTGACCCGCTCGGAGTGACTCGCCGCCTCGCGGGTCAGGGCATCGAGCAGTCCGACGTGGTGCGCGAGTCCGGCGGCTGTCAGCCCGGCGTCGATCCCGCTCTGGTTCAAGGTGCCCGCACGTGCGGCCTGAAGTTCTGTGCTCTGCAGGGCAGGGTGGCGCGTTTGATTAACGATGACGGCCCCGACCGGAAGGTCGAGTGCACGAAGCTCTGCCACTGCGTCCGTGGTCTCTTGGACCGGCATCTCTTCAAGCAGCGTCACAATGTGAACGGCTGTGCGCGGTGATCGGAGCAGGCCCATGATCGCGTCGGCCTGGCGTCTGATCGGTCCGACCTTCGCGAGGCCAGCGACCTCTGCGTTGACGTTGAGGAAGCGTCCGATCCGTCCAGTGGGCGGGGCGTCGACCACCACCGCGTCGTAGGCATACTGCTGGCCTTGTCGACGCCGAGTTGCCTCGAACGCCTTTCCGGTGAGCAGCACATCCCGTACGCCAGGTGCCACGGTGGTCGCGAACTCTACGACGCCAACCTTTCGCAACGCCTTGCCGGCCCTACCCAACCGGTAGTAGAGCTCGAGGTATTCGTACAGCGCATCCTCGGGGTCGATGGCCAGCGCGAACACGTCGCCGTTGCCACGGGCGATCGCGACTTTACGTTCCTCATACGGCAGCTGTGGAACGTCAAAGAGCTGGGCGATTCCCTGCCGCCCCTCCACCTCGATGAGGAGCACCTGTCGCCCGTCGGACGCTAGATGCAACGCTAGCGCCGCCGCCGCCGTCGTCTTGCCCGTCCCGCCCTTGCCCGTGACGACGTGCAGCCGCGTCCGACCCTTTGCTCCCACGTATCCGACCCTACGCGCCCCTTGCGCGGTCGGCCCGACTGCCGCTGCGGCTAGGGTGAGGTCCATGACCAAGTGGGAATACGCGACGGCACCGTTGTTGATTCATGCGACCAAGCAGATCCTCGATACCTGGGGCCAGGACGGCTGGGAGCTCGTCCAGGTGGTTCCGGGGCCGAATGCAGAGCAGCTCGTGGCGTACTTCAAACGGCCGCTGGCGGGTTGATGTCAACACCAGAACAACGTCTAGCTGAGCTCGGCATCGAACTGCCGGACGTCGTGGCGCCGTTGGCGTCCTATGTTCCCGCCGTGCGCTCTGGGTCTTATGTGTACACGTCTGGCCAGTTGCCGTTGGTCGACGGGAAGCTGCAGGCGACCGGCAAGGTCGGGTCTGACATTGACGCTGAGACCGCGCATGACTCGGCCCGCACCTGCGCGCTGAACGCGCTAGCAGCGGTCCGCTCGGTGACCGGCGACTTGTCTGCTGTGACGCGGGTTGTCAAAGTCGTCGGGTACGTTGCCAGCAGCCCCGACTTCACCGGGCAGCCGGCAGTCGTCAACGGTGCAAGTGACCTGCTCGGTCAGGTCTTCGGCGACGCAGGCACACACGCCCGAAGCGCCGTTGGCGTGGCGTCACTGCCCTTGGACGCTCCCGTCGAGTTGGAGCTCATCGTTGAGCTGGGCTGAGAGGAAGGTGGCCGCGAATGGATGTTGTTGAGACTCTGCTCCCCGGCGTCGGGCATCGTTACGAGTTCACCCTCGATGAAGGCCAACGGCTCTGCATCGTGTCCACCCGCGATGACCAGTACACAGTTTCGGCCTATGACTCCGATGACCCAGACGTTGGACGCACCCTCTTCCGGCTCGACGAGGACGAGGCCGTCACGATGGCCGAGATCCTGGGTGCGCCGCGCATCGCTGTGAAGCTTGCCGACCTCAGCCACGAGATTCCCGGCCTAGCCTCTGAGCAGGTCGAGATCGCCGCGGGGTCGACCTTCGCTGGGAAGACACTCGGCGACACCCAGGCCAGAACCCGGACGGGATCATCGGTCGTCGCGCTCGTTCGTGACGACCAGGTCATCGCCTCTCCGCTCCCCTCGCAAGACCTGGAGGCTGGCGATGTTCTGGTCGTGATCGGCACCGCAGGTGGTATCGCCAAGATTCGGACGCTGCTCGGAGCATCGTGAGCGTTGATGTTGTGGCGGCGGCCGCCGGTGCGCCAGGTATTGCCGACGTCTTGCTCGAGGTTGGCGCTGTCCTCTTCGTGCTCGGGATCCTTGGCGGTATCGCTCGCCGCGCGGGCCTCTCCCCGGTGCCGCTCTACCTGCTCGCCGGACTCGTCCTCGGTGAGGGTGGCGCGTTCTCGCTGGACGCGTCAACCGCCTTCCTCTCGATCGGTGCAGAGATCGGCTTGATCCTGCTCTTGCTGACCCTGGGCTTGGAGTTTTCCGCTGACGAGTTCGCCAGCGTGCTGCGCCGCCATGTCCCCTCCGGTGTCGTTGACCTCGTGCTGAATGCGACGCCCGGTGCCATAGCCGGGTGGTGGCTCTTCGACTCGTGGACGGCAGCACTCGTGATGGCCGGCGTCACTTGGGTCTCCTCGTCGGGGATCGTGGCGCGCGTTCTGAACGACCTGGGCCGGCTGGCCAACCGAGAGACACCATCGGTCCTGGCGATCCTGGTGCTGGAAGACATCGCAATGGCGGTCTACCTGCCGTTGGTCGCGGTGCTTGTCGCCGGCGGTGGGCCGTTGGAGGTGGTCATTGGTGTTGGCGCGTCTGTGACAGCGGTCCTCGTTGTACTCGTGGGTTCTCGACGTTTCGGCGATCAGCTGAGCCACCGTCTCACGAACGCCGAGGACGAGCAGGTGCTGCTCAGGGTGTTCGGCATCACCCTGGTGGTCGCTGGTCTGACAACGCTTCTGGACGCATCGGCTGCGGTCGGAGCGTTCCTGGTCGGGTTGGCCCTCACCGGTCAGGCTGCGGAGCGTTCGCGTGCGCTGCTCTCGCCGTTGCGCGACGTCTTCGCCGCGGTGTTCTTCGTGTCGTTCGGACTCTCGGTCGACCCGTCGACGCTCCCACCGGTGCTGCTCCCCGCCGCGACGCTGGCGCTGATCACGTTGGCTACCAAAGTCGCCACCGGCTGGTACGCCGCTGGCCGCGATGGGGCCGGGCCGCGCGGCCGAATGCGCGCGGGTCTCGTACTGTCTGCGCGCGGTGAGTTCGCGGTCGTGATCGCTGGGGTCGCGGTCGCGTCGGGGCTGGAGGAAGTAGGGCCCCGCACCCCTGCCGATGTGCGGATACAGGCTGTAGTGTCACCGATCCAGGCACCGTTAGCCGCCCAGCTGGCCAAGCCCATCGTGCCCCCGG
>JAJAYM010000061.1 GCA_027117675.1 Actinomycetes bacterium
GAACCTCACCTGAACCGGTGAGCTCGTCCAGCCAGAACGGCTGGTAGTTGCGAACCCGCGCGGGAAGGATGCTGCGCTCCCACTCAGAGGCCGGCGCGGTGGCACCTGCCAGCTGCTCGATCACCCGGTAGAGCGCGTCGACCCCGGTGTCCGGGCGCGCGCGCTCACCTTGAGCACTGAGCCCCTGCCAGCGAGGTAGGAACGTAGCGAGTCGCTCCGCCGGCACGGGCTCGGCAGCCCGTTGTGCAATGGCGAGGCTGGCCCGCCGGATCTGGCGGAGGACATCGGCGTCGCACCACTCAGGGCCGCTGCCCCCCGGGCGAAACGCACCGGCAACGACGCGCCCAGCGGCGGCGAGTCGGTCCAGTGTTGCGGTGACGACGGCTGGTCCCAACCCCAGCACTTCAGCGGCTCCGGACGTGGTGAAGGGCCCGTGCGTACGCGCGTAGCGTGCGACGAGGTCGCCGACCGGGTCGGGCACCGAAGCGGCGAAGGCACCGGAGACTTCCGGTGGAATCGGGATCCCCAACGCATCGCGGAGGCGAGCCAGATCTTCGACGGCAACCCATCGCTGCCCAGCCTGCATCCGCAAGGAAACGACCCGCCTGGTCTGCGTCAGTGCGTTCGCCCAGGCGAGATCACCACCACGTGCCAGAAGGTCTTCGTCGGAGAGCGGACCGAGAACGCGAAGTGCGTCCGCGACACCCTCAGCGTCGCGGAGACGCCGTTCGTCAGTGAGCCAGCTGACCCGGCGTTCGACGAGCTCGATGGCGCCGGGGTCGAGCAGCTCGCGAAGCTCTGCTTGACCAAGCAGCTCGGCGAGGAGCGCGGTGTCGACCGAGAGCGCAGCGGCACGTCGCTCGGCGAGTGGCGCATCGCCCTCATAGAGAAACGCGCCAACGTACGAGAAGAGCAGTGAGCGAGCGAACGGCGAAGGTTGCTGTGTCTCGACCTCCACAATGCGCATTCGTCCGGCGTCGAGGTCAGCGAGCAGCTCACGCAGCCCCGGCACATCGAAGACATCTTGCAGACACTCGCGCATGGTCTCCAGCACCAGCGGGAAGGTCGGGTGCCCGGAGGCAACGCCGAGCAGCTGAGCCGAACGCTGGCGCTGCTGCCAGAGCGGGGTCCTGCGGTCGGGGCGTCGGCGCGGGAGGAGCAAGGCACGCGCCGAACACTCGCGGAACCGGGCGGCGAAGAGGGCCGAACCCCAGACAGCGTCGGTTACTTGGCGCTCGACGTCGTCGGGATCGATGAGTAGGTGCTCAAGGATGTCGGCGGTGGTGCCACCGTCGTCGCCGAGGTCTGGCAAGCGCAGCACGATGCCATCATCAGAGGGCATCACCTGGACGTCCATGTCGAGCTCGTCGCGCAAGCGGGCCGCGATGGCGAGGGCCCACGGCGTGTTGACTCGCCCCCCGGCCAGCGAGTGCACCACGAGTCGCCAGTCGCCGATCTCGTCGCGAAAGCGTTCAACGACGATTGTCTGGTCATCTGGTACCACGCCGCACACGTCATGTTGCTCGGTGAGGTAGGCGATGGCGTTGGTTGCTGCATTGGCGTCGAGGCCGAGAGCCTCCAGCGCCGAAGCAGCCTGCTCCGTGGCAGATCCACGCAACTGCCGGATCGTGGCGCCGATCGCTTGCCCGAACTCACGGGGGCGGCCAACGGTGTCGCCATGCCAGAACGGCAGCTTGCCGGCCCGCCCGGGGGCCGGTGTGACGAGCACCTGGTCGTGGGTGATGTCGATGATCTGCCACGACGTCGAACCGAGAGCGAAGACGTCACCAACGCGGGACTCGTAAACCATTTCTTCATCGAGCTCACCTACGCGGCGGCCCGGGCCACCACTGCCTGCCAGGAAGACGCCGTACAGGCCGCGGGCGGGGATCGTCCCACCGTTGATCACTGCGATCCGGTGCGCGCCGGGCCGGGCGGTGAGCAGGCCGCTGTCGCGGTCCCACACCAGTCGTGGCTTGAGCTCGGCGAAGGCATCCGAGGGGTAGCGGCCAGCGAGCATGTCGAGGACGCCGTGCAGCGCTGAGTCGGGGAGGGCGCGGAACGAGTCGGCGCGGCGCACCACTGTGGCGAGGTCGTCAACGGTCCAGTCATCCATGGCGACCATGGCAACGATCTGTTGGGCTAGCACATCGAGTGGGTTGCGAGGGACGGTGAGAGCCTCGATCTGGCCACGTCGCATCCGGTCGACGGCAACCGCGCTGGGAAGCAGGTCGCCGCGGTGCTTGGGAAAGATCACGCCACGCGAGACGCCACCAACGTGGTGACCAGCGCGGCCGATCCGCTGCAGCCCACTGCCGACCGACGGAGGGGACTCGACCTGCACCACCAGGTCGACCGCACCCATGTCGATGCCGAGCTCGAGGCTGCTGGTGGCCACAACGGCCGCAAGAGTTCCCTGTTTGAGCTGCTCCTCGATCTCGGTGCGCTGTTCGCGCGAGACCGAACCATGGTGCGCGCGGGCGATCTCGGTGGTGCCGTCTGGGAGAGCCAGCGTGGCGCCGGCCTGCGCCATCACCTCGGCTGGTGCGGTGTCCGATGCACTGGTAGCTGCCCCTGCGCGTCGCGCAGCCTCCTCGTTGAGGCGCGCCGCCAACCGCTCGGGAAGGCGGCGCGAGTTGGCGAACACGATCGTTGACTTGTGGCCGGCGACGAGGTCGACGATGCGCGACTCCACATGTGGCCACAGCGATGGTGACGCAACCGCGAACTCGCCTTCGTCGCCGTTCACGCCTTCGCCGAGCGCAGTGAGATCTTCGACCGGGACGACGACCGACAGGTCGAACTCTTTGCTGCTCGCTGGTTGTACGACCGTCACCGGATGAGGGCCGCCCAGAAAAGCGGCAACAGACTCGGTGGGCCGGACCGTCGCGGAGAGTCCGATGCGCTGAGCGCGTTCGGGTAGGAGCGCGTCGAGCCGTTCCAGGGAGAGCGCGAGGTGAGCACCGCGTTTGGTGCCGGCCACCGCGTGTACCTCGTCGACGATCACGGTGGTGACCGTCTTGAGCGTCTCGCGCGCTTTCGACGTGAGCATCAGATAGAGCGACTCAGGGGTGGTGATGAGGAGGGTGCCCGGGCGTCGCAACTGTCGCTGCCGTTCAGAGCCTGGGGTGTCGCCGGTGCGAATCGCCACGGAGATGTCTGGAGGGGCCAGACCCTCGACTTCGTAAGCATTGGCGATACCGGCCAACGGTGCCCGCAGGTTGCGTTCGACGTCGACGGCGAGCGCCTTCAATGGGGAGATGTAGAGGATGGAAGTGCCGCCTGGACCGGCTGGACCGCCTGTTGCGGTCGCGCACCGGTCGAGCGCCCAGAGGAATGCGGCGAGGGTCTTTCCCGAACCAGTCGGAGCGACGACGAGGGTGTTGGTCCCCTTGCTGATCGCCGGCCATGCGGCGTCCTGCGCTGGGGTTGGCTCAGCGAAGACGGCCTCGAACCAACGCCGCGTCTGCGGCGAGAAGGCTGACAGGGCGGTGCTCACCTCTCCATCTTGGTCGGTGCCGCCGAGACCCACCACCGGCGTGGGGGCTTGTGATGTCCCCCCGCAAACGGATGAATGAGCGTATGGAACTCCAGACCCACCCCAGCTCCCATACGACCAATCCCCGCACGACGCTGCGACGAACCGTGTCGATGGGAGCGCTGGCAGCCCTGGGCATCGTGGCTCTCTCCGGTTGCTTCAAGCTCGACATGGAGCTGGAACTCGCGTCCGACAACACCGTCGACGGGTCGATCATCGTCGCGGTCGACCGTGAGCAGGCAGAGCTTTTCGGCGGTGAAGACGCTTTGCGGGAAGCGTTGTCCGGCCAAGGAGACGGCTTGCTCGGGGAGGACCCAGAGACGGGGTCGGTAACGACGGAGGAGTACGAGGACGACGACTGGATCGGCAACGAGTACGAGTTCAGCGCCGTTGCTCTTGAGGAGTTCAGCGGGACCGAGGCCGGTGACCTGTCGATCACGCGCGGTGGCGACGAGTTCGTCGTCGACGGAACGATCGACCTCTCGCAGGGCGCTGAGGCCGATCCGTCCGCGGGGGCCCTCCTCGAGTCCGCGGAGGCGGAGATCTCTATCACCTTCCCAGGCGGCGTCTCGAGCAGCAACGGAGACGAGGACGGCAACACCGTCACCTGGACACCCGTTCCCGGTGAGATCACCGAGATCTCCGCTGAGGGTAGCGCCGAAGGGGGCGTTCCCTGGACCATGATCGTTGCCATCATCGCTCTGCTGACCCTCTTGGTCGTTGGCATCGTGCTTCTTGTGGTGGTACGCGGACGACAGAGCGTGAGCCCTGCTGCCACTGGTCCGCTGCCGGAGGGAAGCATCGTCCCGGATGCGCCGGATGCGCCGGATGCGCCGCCGAGCAACCCTGCGCCGCCGAGCAGTTGAGTGCGGCTGTCGTACAGTCGCCTCCGTGCGGTTCACTGACTTCTGGGAGCGTATGGAGACCCATCTCGGTTCCTCGTATGCGCGCAGTTACGCACGCGACCACGTGCTGAGCGAGCTCGATGGACGAACGGTGGAGCAGGCGCTCGCTGATGGTGAGGACGCCACTCAGGTGTGGCGGGCCGTCGTTGTCGAACTCGACCTGCCGGTGCGCTACCGATGAGCGCGCGATGAGCCCCCAATGAGTAGTGCGCTGCAGCGACGCACGGTCCGTGTCTTGGCCGCAGCCCAGGTGTTCACCGGCGTCGGTGTCGGCGCAGGTATCGCCGCTGGAAGTCTGCTGGTCGCTGACCTCACCGGTAGCGAAGGATTGGCGGGCCTCGCTCAAACCTTCGGTGTCATCGGAACCGCTGTCGCGGCCGGGCCGCTGGCCTGGCTCTCGGTCAGGTCAGGACGCCGAATTGGTCTCGTCACCGGCCTCTGGATCGCTGTGCTTGGCGCGCTACTGGTGATCGCGGCGTCAGTCCTGGAGCTCGTCCCGCTGGTGCTGCTCGGCACTTTCGCAGTGGGTGTTGCCTCCGCGGTGGGCCTACAGGCGCGCTATGCCGCCAGCGATCTCGCGGCGCCTGAGCACGTGGGCCGTGATCTTGCTCTGGTCGTTTGGGCCACCACCGTCGGCGCCGTTCTGGGACCAAACCTCATGGAGCCGGCCGCCCGGCTTGCCGACGGCATCGGCTTGCCGCCGCTCAGCGGGTCGTACCTGGTGACGGCGGTGGCCATCACGCTGGCTGCGCTGCTGGTCTCTGGGCTGCTGCGGCCTGACCCTTTGCTGGCGGCGAGGAGTCTTGCCGCTTTGCCGGCCCGTGATCGGGGAGCGGGCCGTGCGGTCGAGCCTCGCCGTCTGGGAATGATCGCTGAGTTGGCCCACGGCGCGCGCGTCGTCCGGACGTCGCCAGGTGCGTCCCTTGCTGTCGCGGCGATTGCCGTCGGACATGTGGTGATGGTCATGGTGATGGTGATGACGCCGGTGCACATGCAGCACGTCGACGTCACCCTGCAGGTTGTCGGGTTGGTGATCAGCGTGCACATCCTCGGCATGTACGCCTTCTCGCCCGTCGTCGGGTGGCTGTCTGATCGGCGGGGGAGCGTGTGGGTGATTGCGGCTGGTGTGGCGGTTCTGGCAACCGCCACGGTGGTCGCGGGCACCGCGCCGGGCGACTCCGTGATCCAGCTCGGCGTCGGACTCTTCCTGCTCGGGCTTGGCTGGTCAGCGACACTGGTCGGCGGGTCGTCGCTGTTGTCGGTCTCGGTGCCTGACGATGATCGTCCGGCAGCTCAGGGGGTGGGCGACACGGTGATGAACGTGGCTGCGGCGGTCGGCGGGATCTTTGCCGGGGTGATTGTCTACACCGCGTCCTACGCCTGGCTGAACGTGGCTGCCGCACTCTGCCTTGTGCCGCTCGCTGTCGCTCTCATCCGACGGCGTGTCGCAGCTGGCGTTCGAACACCTGTTCGGTAATGTCATCTTGACGCCCGCGCCAGACCCGATGTCTGGGCCAGTTGTCCACCGGTTGGCTACTGACCCAGCCTCCTGTCGGTGGTCCGGCGTAGCGTCGCCCGCGACATCAGGTTCGACGCACGGTCGACCCGCCCGACCACCCTCGAAGGGGATCCCATGGCAGACCGCGACAAAGCCCTAGACTCAGCGCTCGCCCAGATCGAGCGCCAGTTCGGCAAGGGCTCGGTCATGCGGCTCGGCGACGAGACCCGCGCTCCTGTCGAGGTGATCCCCTCCGGGGCCATCTCGCTCGACATCGCCCTCGGCATCGGCGGGCTTCCGCGCGGCAGGGTCGTGGAGATCTACGGACCGGAGTCTTCGGGCAAGACCACCGTCGCACTTCACGCAGTCGCCAACGCACAGGCGCTCGGTGGCATCGCTGCCTTCATCGACGCTGAGCATGCGCTCGACCCGGAGTACGCCAAGAGGCTTGGCGTCGATACCGACGCACTCCTCGTCTCCCAGCCGGACACCGGCGAGCAGGCGCTGGAGATTACCGACATGCTGATCCGTTCCGGCGCGATCGACATCATCGTCATCGACTCGGTGGCCGCCCTGGTTCCGCGCGCCGAGATCGAAGGTGAGATGGGCGACAGC
>JAJAYM010000062.1 GCA_027117675.1 Actinomycetes bacterium
CCCTATGGGTCATGACTCACTTGGGGCCGTGGTGACTTGAGCGGCGGGGAGGGGATGGCCTGACGCGAGAAATCATCAATGAAGGGCAGGTTTGTGCCGCCAGAGCGGGTGAAGGCGTCGTTCTTGGCTACCGAGTGGGGTGGAGCTACGGGGATTCGAACCCCGGACCTTCTGCATGCCATGCAGACGCGCTACCAACTGCGCCATAGCCCCGCGAAATCCCGACTCTACCGGGGCCCCAACACCGGACCAAACCGCCGGCCCGGACGCTGTCCTGCGTCACTCAGCGGTCGTCACTCAGCGGTCGTCACCCAGCACCACCTGGGGGAGGCTGCCAGCGTTGTGCTCGACGAGCCGCCACCCCGTGCGTCCCTCTTCCAGCACCGACCAGCAGCAGTTCGCCAGACCGCCCAAGACGCGCCAGTGATCGACGGGAAGGTCGAGCATCCGACCGATCACCGCTCGGATGGTTCCGCCGTGCGACGCCACCACCGCCAGTCCGCCGGCGTCGAGTCCTGCGACGGCGTCACGCACCGCGACGACGGCGCGGTCCCCCACCTGGCTGCGGGTTTCCGATCCCCCGGCCGGGACGTCGTCACCGGCTAGCCAGGCGACATACCGCGGGTCAGCCTTCAGGTCATCGGCGTACCGCCCCTCCCAGCTGCCGCCGTGCGTCTCACGCAGCGCAGGCGTCCGACGCACCGCCACATCCAGGAGGTCAGCGAGCGCCTGAGCAGTCTCAGCCGCCCTCGACAAGTCGGACGCGAGGATCACCTGCGGGTTGAGCGTCGCCAGCTGCTCAGCGGCCACGGCTGCCTGCGCGCGTCCGACGTCGTCGAGCGCGACATCGGTCTGGCCTTGGAACCGTCGAGAGTCATTCCACTCGGTGCGCCCATGCCGCCAAAGGACAACGCGGCGTCGCTGAGCGCCAGGCGTGAACTCGACGCTCAGCGGGTCACCTTGGCTGCCGCGCCCAGCGGGATCGTGGGGCAGTCGGCCCACAACCGCTCAAGGGCGTAATAGGTGCGCTCCTCTTCATGCTGCACGTGCACGACGACGTCGAGGTAGTCGAGCAACACCCACCGGTTTTCGCGTTCACCCTCGCGGTGCGCTGGCTTCTGGCCATTGGCTGCGAGGCGTTCTTCAATCGCCTCGACGATCGCCCGCACCTGGGGACCGTTGGGCGCTGAACAAAGCAGAAATGCGTCAGCGACTGCCAGCTGCTCGCTGACATCGAACGCGATGACGTCGACGGCCATCTTGTCGGTCGCAGCAGCCGCGGCCTCATGCACCAGACGAATGGACTCAGCGATTGCAGACACACAGCTCCTCGGGCGACTTAAGACTTGGTGCCCCTAGCCTCTCACGGCTTGAAGTCGGCACCCAAGATCACGATCACGTCCGCGATCGAGCTGCCCTGGTCGCTCACCTGAACGGCGGACTCCGGCACTCCAAGAGTGCTGGCAATGTCGTCGCCGAGCGCACGGGAGGCCGGAGCCGAGTCTGGGATCAAGATCAACGTCTCCTCGCGACCAAACTCAAGGGCATTTCCGCCATTGAAAAAGTCATAGCCCTCGTCGCGTAGTAGCTCGGCAGCATCCTGCTCGAGGCCGGGCGTCCCTACCCCGTTTTGCACCAGGACGGTGATCTGCTCCCCACCAGCGTCCGGGGGTAGCGAGTCAGCGAGCAACCCGGCCCGGAGTCGTTCGAGCCCTTCCGCCTCGACAATCAGCGCCGGGTTCGGCCCACCGGTCTCGAGCGGAGTGACCGGCAGCGTCTGATAACTGGTGTCACCACTGCGTCCAATGCCGCCATATCCGAGCAGGAAGTCCGCCAGGCTCTCAAGGCTCAGCGTCGAGCTATCGGTGGCAGCTACTCCGTCGAGGGTGGCCAGCAGGTCGGCCCGGTCGGCAGGGAGTCGCTGCACTACCTGGTCCAGCACCTGGCTGAATCGAGCCAGCCGCGCCTCCTCGTTCTCCTCAGGAGCGAGATACGTGGCAAAGGCCAGCGCCTTTTTGCCACCCAGCAGCTGTCCGTCGCCGGCCGTAACCACGATCGACTGCTGGCCACCAGCTGGTCCGGACAGCACGTCTGTGTCCACGTCGACGAGCACTCCGTCGGAAGCGTCCACCAGCTCGGTGAGCATGTCGTCCGAGACCTGCCACGTGTCGTCGACGACCACGTCAAGAGTGTCGGCCAGCGACGTGCCCGGTGCAGCGTCATCGCCAAGCTGGACGGTGTCGCCGAATGGCAATCCGCCGGGTGTCGGACCCTCGACGAACAGCCGCGACGGGATGAGCACCGATCCTGCAGACTCGTTGTCGACGTCGTAGACCATCAGCGCACCAGACGTTGCGGCGCCATCGTCGTCAGCCAACGTCATGGCGAGCGTCAGCTCGGTCCGGCCAACTGCCACGGACATTCCGGTGTCTTCACCGCGTCCGGCGAGCCACACAACGAGCAGCGCGCCGATCACCACAACGCCCAGCACAGCTGCGGCGGTGATGAACCAGCGTTGCCTGGCTTGGCGCTGTTGCTGTTCGCGCTGCTCACGCAGCTGTTTGCGCGACTGTGGCTTGACTGCCGCGGCCTTCGAACCGGACGGCAACACGGTGGTCGACCCAGGCCCCGCCCCGCGCGGCTCGGACCCAGGCTCGGACCCGCCAAGCCGGTCGGCCAACGAGACGCTGTCCGTGCGTCGTCGCGGCGCACCTTCGGCGCGCTTGCCGGTCTTCTTGTCCGGCCGGTGCCGGTGACGTTCTGTCATTCGGCGTCCTGCCGGTACAGTCCCCGCTTGCTGATGTAGCGAGCGACGCCCTCAGGAACCAGGTAGTCGATCGGACGCCCCGAGGCCACCCGGTCGCGCACCTCGGTGGACGAGATGGCCAACGCCGGCACCTCGACCAGGCTGACCTCGCCGGCTGGCCGCCCCGGGTCGGCGAGAACGTGACCTGGCCGGGTGACGCCCACGAAGTGCGCGAGCGCGAAGAGTGCCTCAAGATCACGCCACGTGAGCAGTTGGGCGAGGGCGTCAGCGCCGGTGATGAAGTAGAGCTCTCCGGCGTCTGAGTACGCGGCACCCAGGTCTCGTAACGTGTCCAACGTGTACGTCGGGCCCGCACGGTCGACGTCGACGCGACTGACGGAGAAGCGCGGGTCGGACGCGGTAGCGATGACGGTCATCAGGTAGCGGTCCTCTGCTGGGGACACCGCGCGGTCGACCTTCTGCCAGGGGGCACCGGTCGGCACGAAGACCACCTCGTCAAGGTCGAGTGAGTCCGCCACCTCGCTGGCTGCCACGAGGTGACCGTGGTGGATGGGGTCGAAGGTTCCCCCCATGACACCGATCCGCTGCATGGAGGCGACCCTACTGGCGCTGGCAGCGCTGACTGGCGCACCGCCGCGACGTCAGGCTCAGCGGTCCGGGTTGAGGCGGGAAACCGCGAAGAGCAGTACCGCGAAGAGCAGGAAGGTGCCGATCCCCAACGAGAGGGCAAGTGGCAGACCGGAAGCCTCTTCCTCGGCCACCGTCTCAGCGAGCTGGACCAGAACGTTCATGCGCCACCTTCAAGGGCTCGATTGGGTCGGGGCCAGCCTAGCGAAGTCCCCCGGTCACGGGCGGATGTGGCCGTCTCCGGTGACCACGTACTTGGTGCTGGTCAGCTCGGTCAGCCCCATCGGTCCGCGGGCATGCAACTTCTGGGTACTGATGCCGATCTCGGCACCGAAGCCGAACTCTCCGCCGTCGGTGAACCGCGTCGAGGCATTCACCATCACCGCCGCGGCGTCCACCTGGGCGACGAACGCGCGCGCGTTCGATTGGTTCTCGGTGACGATGGCCTCGGTGTGGCCCGTCGACCACTGCCTGATGTGCTGCACAGCATCGTCGAGCGAGTCGACCACCCCAGCGGCGATGTCGAGCGAGTAGTACTCAGCCGACCAGTCGTCGTCGGTGACGTCAGCGAAGTCGATACCGCTCCGCTCGGCGTACGCCCGCATACGACGATCGCCGTGGACGGTCACGCCGGCGTCCTTCAGCGCCGCCAGGGCACGTGGAAGGAACGCGTCGGCGATGTCGGCATGCACGAGGAAGGTCTCCGCCGCATTGCAGACGCTGGTGCGTTGGGTCTTGGCGTTGACGAGCAGCGGCACGGCCTTGTCGATGTCGGCAGCTGCATCGATGTAAACGTGGCAGTTGCCTACACCTGTCTCGATCACCGGAACCGTTGACTCCTCGACCACGGAGCGGATCAAGCCGGCCCCACCACGGGGGATCAATACATCGACCAGACCGCGGGCCGTCATCAGGTGCTTGACAGCCTCATGAGAGGTACCCGGCACGAGCTGGACGCAGTCACGCGGCAGCCCCGAGGCCTCGAGGGCATCCTGCATGACGCCGACCAGAGCGGTATTGGAGTCGTGGGCCGACGACGACTCGCGCAGCAGGACGGCGTTGCCAGACTTCAGGCCGAGGCCAGCTGCGTCCACCGTGACGTTGGGGCGAGCCTCGTAGATGATGCCCACCACCCCCATGGGCACTCGAATCTGTCGGACGTCGAGCCCATTGGGCAGTGTGTAGCCGCGGATGACCTCACCAACCGGATCAGGCAACTGCGCTACCTCGCGCTGTGCCTCAGCGATCGCGGCCAGCCGCTCGCGGGTGAGGGTGAGCCGGTCGACCAGCCCCGCTGCTGTACCGGCAGCAACTGCACGCTCGACATCGCCAGTGTTCGCCGCGATGACGGCGTCGGCCCTGGCGTCCAGTGCGTCGGCCATCGCCAAGATGGCGGCGTCCTTGGTCGCGCGTGTGGCGGGCGCCAGAACGATGGACGCCGCACGGGCGCGGCGGGCGGCGTCCAGGACGGCGTCGCGCTCGCTCGGGACGTGACTCACGGCGTTCATTCTCCCAGGGTACCGATGAGGATCTGGCACGGTCGGACGCATCACGGCGGCGATCAGAACGGGTGGATGCCGCCGGACTCCAGGCCAGGGAAGTCGGGGTCGCCAGCACGGCGGCCAGGGCGTCCACCGAGGCGGGCGTGGAAGGCATCGCGCTCGATCACTTCAAGACCGACGACCTCCCAGGGGGGAAGCCCGGCGATCTCGCTGTAGTCGGTCCACACCG
>JAJAYM010000063.1 GCA_027117675.1 Actinomycetes bacterium
CTACTACAACGCCAAGGCTGGCGTCACCAAGATCACCACCGAGACGGGCGCCGGCCAGTGGGGCACCGCATTGGCGCTGGCGTGCTCGATGTTCGGCATTGAGTGCGAGGTGTGGCAGGTGGGGGCCTCCTACGACCAGAAGCCCTACCGCCGCATGATGATCGAGACCTTCGGCGCCACGGTGCATCGCTCCCCGTCCGACCTGACCCAGGCCGGACGCGCCTACCTCGCGGCCGACCCGAACCACACCGGCTCACTCGGGATCGCTATCAGTGAGGCCGTCGAGGTGGCCGGCAGCGAACCCGAGACCCGGTATGCCCTCGGCTCCGTGCTCAACCACGTCCTCATGCACCAGACGATCATCGGTGAAGAGGCGCTCCTGCAGTTCGCCAAGATTGGCGAGACGCCCGACTTCATCGTCGGGTGCACCGGCGGCGGGTCGAACTTCGCCGGGCTGTCGTTCCCGTTCCTTCGCGAAAAGCTCGCCGGGACGATGAATCCGCACATCCGCGCCGTCGAGCCGGCGTCCTGCCCCTCTCTCACCCACGGCACCTACGCGTACGACTTCGGTGACGCCGCCGGCATGACGCCGCTGATGAAGATGCACACCCTGGGGCACGACTTCGTGCCAGACCCGATCCACGCAGGCGGCCTGCGGTACCACGGGATGGCGCCGTTGATCTCACACGTGTACGAGCTCGGACTGATGGATGCCGTCGCCATCGGGCAGAGCGAGTGCTTCGCGGCCGGCGTCCAGTTCGCTCGTACCGAGGGGATCGTTCCGGCGCCGGAGCCCACGCATGCGCTGGCCGAGACGGTGCGCGAGGCCCTGCGCTGCAAGGAGAGCGGCGAGGAGAAGGTCATCTTGACCGCGCTCTGCGGCCACGGTCACTTCGATATCGCTTCGTATGACGCCTACCTCGGCGGCCGGATGACCGACGAGCCGGTGTCCGAGGAGCGTTTCGCCGCAGCCATGGCCACCGTCCCGTCGATCTGAGGTCCTCCTACGCCCAGGATGCCGAGAGGTCGCCGAGGACGTATTGGCGGATTTCGTGCGCTATCTGATCGATCGAGAGCCCGAAATCGCAGGAAATCCGCCAATCCTCGCCTCGCCAGACTCCTTGGGAATTTCTGTTAAGTTTACTTGACATTGCGTCCGGTCTGCTTTACCTTTCCTATGTCCAACATTCTTGACATTGGAGCGAACATGGGAGTCCGCGAGAAGAACGCCTGGGCGATGCTCGTCATCGCCGTCGCGGGTGTCGCCCTCTATCTCACGCTGCTGGCCGTCAACCTCGACGGCGGCTCGCTGACGGGGGTCAGCTACCAGCCGTTGATGCTGTGGACCATCGGCCTCGGGATTACGGCCGGGATCGTCGTGCACATCACGCTGTCGATCCGTTTAGGTCTGGCTGGTGAGAGCCAGGAGGCCGACGAGCGCGACCTCCAGATTGAGCGCTTCGGGACGAACGTGGGCCAAGCGTTCCTGGTCATCGGTGGCCTTGCTGGCCTGCTCATGGCGATGGCGGAGTGGGACTGGTTCTGGATCGCCAACGCCCTCTACTTCGGCTTCGTCCTGTCGGCCATTCTCGAAGGGACCGCCGAAGTTGTCGCCTACCGCAGGGGCGTCCCATGGTGAAGCCCACCACGGTCACGCACCAGATCCGCGCCCTGCGCTTCGAACACGGCGAGATGACCCAGGCCGACCTCGGCAGACAAATCGGGATGACCCGGCAAACAGTCATCGCCATCGAACAGGGTCGCTATTCGCCCTCCCTCGAGACAGCGTTCCGCATTGCGCAGGTCTTCGGCATCCCCCTTGACCGTGTTTTCCAGTACAACCAAGGAGCAACCCCATGAGAGCGATCGTCCAGGATCAGTACGGTCAAACAGACGTCCTGCGACTGCGCCCCGACGCGCCTACACCGCAGCTCGGCGAGGACGACGTCCTCGTGCGCGTCCACGTTGCAGGCATCAACGCCGCCGACTGGCACCTGATGACGGGCGAGCCCTACCCGGTTCGACTGGTCATGGGCCTGCGGCGCCCACGCAACCCCATCCTCGGCAGCGACTTCTCCGGCGTGGTCGAGGCAGTGGGGCCGGCCGTCACCGGACTCGCAATAGGAGACGAGGTAATGGGCGAGGTCGAGCGCGGCACGCTGGCCGACCTCGTCGCAGTCGCGAGCAAGCACGTCGTCCGAAAGCCGAAGAACCTGACCCACGAGCAAGCCGCAGCGGTTCCCATGGGCGCACTCACCGCGTTGCAGGCAGTTCGCGACACGGGAAAGCTGCAACCGGGCCAATCGGTACTCGTCAATGGGGCCTCCAGCGGAGTCGGCATCTACGCCGTACAGATCGCCGTCGCGATGGGCGCCAAGGTGACAGGCGTCTGCAGCGGGCGCAACGTCGACATGGTCCGCTCGCTCGGCGCGACGAACGTCGTCGACTACACACAGCAAGACTTCGTCGTCACCGGTGAGCGCTATGACCTCATCATCGACGTCATCTCCTCGCGTTCGATCGCAGACTTTCGCAAGGTGCTCACCGATCGGGGGCGCTACGTCTTGGTCGGGGCGGCATCGGCGGGGAAGTGGTTCGGGATGGGACGTCAGGCGCAGGTCGTGTTGACGTCGCCGTTCGTGCGCCAGACGCTCAAGCCGATGCTCGCCAGCCGCAAGCAGGCGGATCTGCAGACGATCGTCGACATGGTCGAGGCAGGCCAGCTGACACCGGTGATCGAGCGCGCATATCCGTTCGAGCAGGCGGCGGACGCCATCAAGCACGTGCAGGCGGGTCACGCCCGCGGCAAGGTGGTCATCCACGTGATACCCCAAGGATGAGTGCGGAGAATGTTGCGCTGGTGCGGGTGAATGCGTCGTTCTTGGGTTAGCGGGGGCGGATGACATCGGTACCGAGGGTCGCCTGCAGCGGCGCAGGCACCCGCACCGATCCGTCTGGCTGCTGATGGTTCTCCAGGATCGCGACGATGATGCGCGGGATCGCAACGAGAGTGCCGTTGAGGGTAGCGACGGGGCTAGTGCGATCGCCGTCACGCATCCGGACGCCGAGGCGTCGCGCCTGGAACTCGGTGCAGTTGGACGTCGAGGTCACCTCGCGGTACTTGCCCTGCGTGGGGATCCACGCCTCGATGTCGTACTTGCGGGCCGCGCTGGAGCCCAGGTCGCCGGTGGCGACGTCGATCACCCGGTAGGGCAGCTCAAGGTGGTCAAGAAACTGCTTCTCCCAGGTGAGCAGACGCTGGTGCTCGGCGACGGCGTCCTCGGGCTTGCAGAACGAGAACATCTCAATCTTGTCGAACTGGTGGACACGGATGATGCCGTGGGTGTCTTTGCCATACGTTCCTGCCTCTCGCCGAAAGCACGTCGAAATGCCGGCGTAGCGCAGTGGCAGTGCGGCGGCGTCCAGGATCTCGTCGGAGTGGTACGCCGCGAGTGACACCTCAGACGTTCCGACGAGATAGAAGTCGTCCTGCTCGAGGTGGAAAACGTTCTCGGCAGCCTGGCCCAGAAAGCCGGTGCCCTCCATCGCGGGCGGCTTGACAAGAACCGGCGTGACCATCGGCGTAAAGCCCGCAGCAACGGCTTGCTGCACCGCGACGTTAATGAGCGCCAACTCAAGTAGCGCGCCGGGGCCGGTGAGGTAGAAGAAGCGCGCTCCCGAGACTTTCGCACCTCGCTCGACGTCGATGGCGGCGAGCAACTTGCCGAGGTCGACGTGGTCGCGCGGCTCAAAGCCTTCGGCAGCGAAGTCGCGAGGCGTCCCAACATGTTCGAGGACCGTAAAGTCTTTCTCGCTGCCGACGGGCGCGTCGGGCTCGACGAGATTCGATAGCTGCAACTGGATAGCGCTGAGCGCCGCCTCGGTGTCGCGAGCCGACGCCTCGGCCCTCTTTACCTGACCAGACAGTTCCTTGGTACGCGCGAGCAATGCTTGCTTAGCCTCACCCTGTGTTGACGCCACCTGCTTGCCGAGCGTCTTCTGCTCCGAGCGCAGCGCCTCATAGGCGCTGATGGCTGCGCGACGCGCCTCATCAGCGGCGAGCGCGGCGTCCACCAGCGAGGGATCCTCGCCGCGCACGGTCTGCGAGCGGCGTACGGCGTCCGGGGCGTCCCGAAGGACTTTGAGATCGAGCACAGGGGGAGCCTACCGAGGACGAACGCATGCCCTCGACTGCGTTTCGCGCCAACCAGCTGTGCACTCGGCGAGCCTGGGTGCCAACTGGCTGTGTCTCGGCGAGCCTGGGTCAGCTAGGCGAACGGGTCGGCTCTGGCGTTGTGCGCGGGCCGGGGGTCGCGCCCCGCCCCCCGGGGGGGGGGGGGCCCGGGGGGGGGGGGGCGCCAAGAAAGGGTAAAGCAACACACAACTCAAGAGTGGGATAACCCACCGGCCCCACAAAAACCACAGCCCAGTATGCAAAAACAGCCCCAAC
>JAJAYM010000064.1 GCA_027117675.1 Actinomycetes bacterium
GCTTCATGCGTAGACGCATGTTAAGATGCATCTATGCCACGAACGATCCAGATCAGGAATGTCGACGATGACGTTTACACAGCTCTGTCGAAGCACGCAGCCGAGGCCGGCGTGACCGTGCCCGACCTGCTCCGTCGTGAGGCGGCCCGGCTGGCTTCGCGTCCTACTGCGCAGGAGTGGCTGGACAGAACGAGGCGTCGTCGGTCGCAGATCACCCGCACCCATGTCCTCGAAGCGATGGACGAAATGCGGGGACCTTGGCCCGATGCTGATCGTTGATGCCTCCTGTCTGTTCGAAGTCGTTGCGGGCAGCGCCAGTGCCGAAACGGTGCGTCAGCGCATGGCGCTCGACGCCGATCAGATCGCGCCGCACGTGGTGGACGTCGAGGTTCTTGGTGTGGTCCGAAAGCACCGGTTACTGTCCACAATGTCGCTTTAGGGTAGGTGGTTCTCTCACCATTCGCAGGAGTTGATCACCCCTCAGCGGCCCGAATCGAGCTGATCAACTCTGGCCGGCCGAGACCCTCAACCGCGCAACAACGGAGGGTTCACCGCGGCGTCCTGTGCGGTGTAGAGCATGGCCGGACGCCCTCCGCCACGCGTCGTCGTCCGTCCGGTCTCGACCAGGAACCCTGGCGTGCCGGTCACCTTGCGGTGGAAGTTGCGGGGGTCGAGCTCGACGCCCCACACCGCTTCGTACGCGGCGCGCAGCTCGCCGACGGTGAACTCGTCGTCGCAGAAGGATGCGCCGAGTGAGGAGTACTCGAGCTTGGCGCGCGCCCGTTCGACGCCGTCGCTCAGGATCGACGCATGGTCGAACGCGAGTCGACCCGATGACAGCGTTCCGTCGACCGGACGCCACGAGGCGTCGGCCGCGTCCGTTCCGGCGACGGGGGAGGGCAGGTCCGGTGCGAGCACCAGCCACGCGACGCTCACGACGCGCATGCGTGGGTCGCGGCGCGGTGCGCCGTAGGTGGCGAGCTGCTCGAGGTGAACGTCGTCGAGGCGCAGCCCGGTCTCTTCGCGCAGCTCGCGCACCGCGGCGGCGCTGAGGTCTTCGTCGATCTGAACAAATCCGCCGGGCAGCGCCCAGCGCCCCTGGTAGGGGGCGACGCCGCGGCGGACGAGCAGAACCTGCAGCTCGCCGTCGCGAACGGTCAGCACGACCAGGTCAACGGTCACGGCGAACGGTGGAAAGGCGTGCGGGTCGTAATCGGTCACTCGGTCAGTGTATCTCGTCCTGTTGACGAGAACAGCGGTTGTGCGTGGCGGGCCCTAAGGGGCCGTGCTCAGTGGACGGCAGGTGAGCTCGTCTTCCTCGCCAGCCTTCGCAGCTCGGCCCAATCCAGGGCACGCTTGTGTCAACCTTTTGGGTGTTCGAGCGACTCTCAGGTATGACGAACTCCGTACCGGAGGAGATCCTCTCCATGGGTGAGCGGGGCGCCAGCAGGTGGCGCGATGCGGCGAGCGAGCCCGCAGGCGCTGAGCTTGTCGACGCGCTGTTCCGGCGGCATTACGTCTCGCTCCTCCGCCTCGGCGTCGTCATGCTGGGCAGTCGCGAGGCGGCAGAGGACGCCGTGCAGGACGCCTTCGTCGCCCTGCACCGTCATTGGCAGACGCTGAACGGCCCGGAGGCAGCCGAGGCGTATCTCCGCTCCGCGGTGCTCAACCGCTGTCGCTCGTGGGTACGACGTCAAGTCACCCAACGTGCCCCAAGGCCGCTCATGCTCGTGCGTGAGCACGAGGACGGTCCCGAGGACTCGACGGTGGGTCGCGAGGAGGCCGAGTCGCTGGTGGCGGTCATGCGGACGTTGGCCCGACGGCAGCGCGAGGTGTTGGCGTGCCGGTACGTTCTCGAGCTTTCCATCACAGAGACAGCGCAGTTGCTCGAGATCAGCGAGGGATCGGTCAAGGCCCACACCCATCGCGGATTGCAGGCTCTACGCAAGCGGATCGAGGTGGCCCAATGAGCAGCATCGAGGAGCGGCTCGCGCGGGACATCTCGGCAATCACAGGAGGTGTCGTCGTGACCGAGTCAGACCTAGTGAATGCCCGTGAGACGCTCGAGGATCGCATCAGGGTAAAGCGGCGGCGAGACCGCGGCCGGACTCTGGCAGTCATCGCGGCAGCTGCGGTGGTGATCCCCATCCTGGGAGTTGCCGCTTATCAGACACTCGACGGTTCCGAGTCGGCACCACCGGTGAACTCGGTGCCGACCAGCCCGAGCGGTTACGACGCGTTTCTCAAGGGGAGCGCACCCACGCCGGATCTTCTCGAGGGTGCCTGGCGGGTGGACAACGGTTACGTCCTGGTCCGGTTCGCCGCACCCAACGTCGTCTCGTTCGACGATACTGGCCGGCTGTTCGGAAGCCCCGGAGTCCAGGGTACGTACGAGATCGCGGGCGACGTGATCACGGTGAGCGTTGACAGCGGGCTGGCCGGGTGCGCCGGCCAGACGTTCGACATGCGCGCCTCCCTGCCGAAGCCGGGAGCCATGCGATTCGTGCTCCCGACGGCGGGCCTTTCCAGCTGCATGTCCGTGGCCGGCCGTGGGGACATGGAAAAACTGCTGCCGACGTCCAACAGCGTGGCTGAGTTCGACATCACGACCGATACGACGAAGGCGGACTGGTCACCGCCCGTGAATGCGGCTGCCTTGCATGGGGACTGGATGGCCGAAGGGGGTGGGTACCTGATGGAGATCAACCCCAGCGGCTCCTACTACGTCGCGGACGAGTCCGGTGAACCGATCGACGACGGTCAGTGGTCGCTGCGCGGTACTGACCTCACCTTGACAAGCTCAGCCACGTCCCGCGATTGCGCCGGGGGCGACCGGCTCGTCTGGGGCGACTTGGGGCAGTTCATCACTGGTACCACGGGTATGCGCGGGACATCGGTGCAGAACACCTGTGGCGGAGCTTGGGCATCCAAGGTGTGGTTCTTGCTCCCCGATCTCGGAAGCTGATCCGGGGGCAAACGTAGGACGACTGAAGAAGGGCTGCAGCGGCGCTGGTCGCGGTAGCTGTACTGCTGACCATGTCGCTGAGCCGACTCACCGGTCTCGCCCTCTGGTTGGCGTTGGGTTTCACGCTGAGCGCATGCGGCACTGCGGAGAATGTGGAGACGCGGGCTCCCGGAGTTTGCGGGTGGGTGCCGGGCCGCGCGCGCGTAGGCAACTGTTGCTTGCGAGGTCACCTCCGAGCAGATACCGTAGGCAACCGTTGCCGACCGACGAGGATACTTATGCCAACCAGAACAGCCGCGCCTGCGGACGAAGGGCGCACCAAGGGCCGCACCGCACGCACCAAGGGCGTGTCTATGCAGCCGGACGAGCTCGCGGACGTCGTCACCGTCGAGAAGTTGACCGGCGTCGGGCTGAGCGAGTTGTACCACCGCCACTTCGCCCCGCAATTGAAGGCCGCTGCCGACCTCCTGCGCGATGCCGACGAGGCCGGCGTCGAACTAAACCGCGCCGTGTTGCGTGAACGCTGGGATCTGAACATGGCTCCGCGCGACCTCACCGTGCTTTACACCGCAGAATCCGAGCTCGCTCTCGGTGAGTGATGCGTCGCGGTTCTACCCGAAACCGGGCCACTACTTCGCGACGCTCACAACGGAGCGTCCGATCTTCCAGGGCGACATCTTCCGCGGAGCTTTCGGAGCCTTCTGGCGTCACCCGGAGGCCGTGCGGGCGATCCGAGCAGGCGAAGCATTACCCGACGATCCGCCATACCCAAGTTCGGCGGCACTACTCCAGGACGTACTGGTCCGTGGCCAAGGTTACGGAATGGTGCTGCCACAGCCTTGCGAGTACGCAGAGGGGGAGAAGGGCGCTACCCAGCCGTTCCGCCTGGTCGCTCCGCTGATCCCACTGAACCAGAATGCCGGCGTCGACCATGCACTCGTGCGGGACGGGCAGGTCGGTCACACCATCTGGGTCCCGCGCTGGAGATCGTCAGGCCCGCAGGACTACTACGTCGACCTGCGCC
>JAJAYM010000065.1 GCA_027117675.1 Actinomycetes bacterium
CATCACGATCCCCCATCCCAGCTTCCCGCTCGCGGATGAACCAGGCGTTCTCGGCGAACCGGCAGGCGTCGAGGAAGAGTGGCACCTCATACCGGTCGCACACTTCGCGGACGGCGAGCAGGTTAGCCAGCGACACCGGTTGCCCTCCCCCGGAGTTGTTCGTGATCGTCATCATCACGACGGGTACGTCAGCCGAGTGCTCGGCGAGGAGCGCGTCGAGCGCCGGGACGTCCATGTTGCCCTTGAACGGATGGTCGGACTCGGGGTCAGTTCCCTCGGCGATGACGAGGTCGATGGGCGTTGCCCCGCTCGCTTCCACGTTGGCCCTGGTCGTGTCGAAGTGCGTGTTGTTGGGGATCACCTTGCCTGGACCGCCGAGTATTTCGAAAAGGATTCGTTCAGCGGCTCGCCCCTGATGGGTCGGGATCACGTGCTTGAACGGGAAGAGGTCCTGAACGGCGTCGCGGAAGACGAACCAAGAGGGTGAGCCGGCGTACGACTCGTCTCCGCGCTGGATGGCGGCCCACTGGTCGCGCGACATCGCGCCGGTGCCGGAGTCGGTGAGCAGGTCGATCAGGACATCCTGCGCCCTGAGGTTGAAGAGGTTGTAGCCAGCCTCGACGATCGCGGAATGGCGCTGCTCCTCGGTGGTGAGGCGCAGCGGCTCGACGGAGTGGATCCGGAACGGCTCGATGATCGTGCGCGGCTGCCAACCGCTGGGTTCCTGCGTCATGTCGGCAGGCTATGCCTTGGCTGCCGCCCCGTCAGCGTCCTCCAGCCGCGGGAAGAGGGCATCGCCCTTCGTCACGGTGCACCCTGGGGGCAGGACGCCCCACCGCCCGGCGTCCTGCACCCGCTGGTCAGTCAGCGGGCCAAGGGCCGGCTCGGCGCCGAGGAGCTCCCAGATTCGCTGCGCTGTGGTGGGCATCACTGGGGCGTAAAGCACCGCAAGGGCGCGCAGCGAATCGGCGGCAGCGTAGAGGATGGTGGCTAGCCGGTCGCGCTGCGACTCGTCCTTGGCAACCTTCCACGGCTCTTGCTCGGTGACGTAGCGGTTCACCGCCTCGACGAAGGCGCGCACCTGCGCCAGCCCGTCGTGGAACCGAAGGTCGACGATGGCCTCGTCGGCCTGCGCCACGGCGGTGGCCAGTGTTGACGCCAGGGCAGCCTCGGCGTCCCCAGCGGCAGATGCACTGGGCAGCGTGGCGTCGAAGTACTTGCCCACCATCGCCGCCACCCGGGACGCCAGGTTGCCCAGTCCGTTGGCGAGCTCGGAGGTGTAGACAGCGCTCATGTGCTCCCACGAGAACGAGCCGTCGTGGCCGAACGGGATCGCACTGAGGAAGTAGTAGCGGAAGGCATCAGCACCGAAGTGGTCGGTGATCTGCGACGGCGCAATCCCAGTGAGCTTGGACTTGCTCATCTTCTCCCCGCCGACCAGCAGCCAGCCGTGTGCGAAAACCTTGCCCGGTAGGGGCAACCCTGCCGCCATCAGCATCGCCGGCCAGATGACCGCGTGGAACCGCAGGATGTCCTTGCCAACGAGGTGGACGTCCGCCGGCCAGGTGCTGTCGAACTGCTGTGTCAGCGCTGGGTCATCTTCGCCGTACCCAACGGCGGTGGCGTAGTTGAGCAGGGCGTCGAACCAGACGTAGGTGACCTGGGAGGTATCCCAGGGGATCGGAATACCCCAGGTGAACGACGAGCGCGAGATCGACAGGTCGGTCAACCCGGACTCGATGAAACTGAGAACTTCGTTGCGAGCCGAAGCAGGTTCGACACCCTCAGGGTGCTCGCGGTAGTGGTCGAGCAACGGCTGGGTGTACGCCGAGAGTCGGAAGAACCAGTTGGTTTCCGATACCGACTCGACCGGGCGTGAGTGGATCGGACATAGCTGCTGTCCGTCCTCACCCGCTACCAGGTCGCCTGGCAGCTTGAACTCCTCGCAGCCCACGCAGTAGGGCCCCGTGTACGAGCCCTTGTAGATCTCGCCCTTGTCGTACAGGTGCTGCAGGAACGACTGCACACGCCGAGCGTGACGCTCCTCGGTGGTACGGATGAAGTCATCGTTGGCGACCTCCAGCAGGTCGAGCACCGGCAGCCACGCCTCGGAGACCAGGCGGTCAACCCATTGCTGCGGCTCAGCGCCATTGGCCTCGGCCGAACGCAGAACCTTCTGGCCATGTTCGTCAGTGCCCGTGAGAAACCAGACCCGCTCGCTGCGCTGACGGTGCCAACGGGTGAGGACGTCGCCTGCGACCGTCGTATAGGCGTGGCCGATATGCGGCGCATCGTTGACGTAGTAGATGGGCGTCGTGACGTAGAACGCCTTGTCGCCGGTCGTCTGAGGGTCACTCACGCGAGCGATCCTAGGCGGGAGCCACCTTCCGCCCACTCCCCAGGCCCGCCGACTCCCCCTGAGTGACAGGATCGGGGAGTGCCAGCCGCCGGTCCAGCCCACGACGCAGGACGTCTCGTGCTCGCCGCCACTCCGATTGGTGACGTCAACGACGCCTCGCCCCGGCTGCACGGCCTGCTCGCGTCGGCCGACGTGGTCGCCGCCGAGGACACTCGTCGCCTCCGACGCCTCGTGTCGATGCTTGGTGCTGTCATCGGCGGAAGCCTCGTGTCGTACCACGAGCACAACGAGGGCGCACGCACGCGCGACCTGGTTGAGGCGATGGTGGCGGGTCAGACGGTGCTGCTGGTGACTGATGCCGGAATGCCGTCGGTCAGCGATCCCGGGTACCGCTTGGTCTCCGCGTGCATCGAGGCCGGTGTCACCGTCACCACCGCTCCAGGACCCTCGGCCGTCCTGGCGGCGCTGGCGGTGTCTGGGCTTCCGGTCGACCGCTTCTGCTTCGAGGGCTTTCTGCCGCGCAAGGCGGGGCAGCGTCGCGAGCGGCTGCGCACCCTCGCAGGGGAGCCTCGCACCATGGTCTTCTTCGAGGCACCGCACCGAGTGGCCGAGGTGCTGTCGGACATGGCCGAACTGTGGGACACGGCGCGTCCTGCTGCGGTGTGCCGAGAGTTGACCAAGACCTACGAGGAGGTTCGCCGCAGCCCGGTGGGTGAACTGGCCTCCTGGGCGCAGAAGGGCGTCCGAGGCGAGATTACCCTTGTGGTGGCGGGGGCGTCCTCCCCCGCGAGCTTATTGACCGACGACGAGCTGCGCGCCGAGGTGCAGTTGTTGGTGGCCTCCGGACAGACCCGACGGGACGCTGTCACGGAGGTGGCCGAGCGCACCGCCGTCCCTCGACGTCGCGTCTACAACGCCTCGCTCTGACGACACCGACACGCGCAGGACCTCAGAACGTCACCCATCCTCACTGACAGTCGGCGGGCTTTACGATACGCAGGTGACCATGACCGACGCAGCCCCTCCCAACGGCGGCGTCGAGCCCCACGTCAACGAGTCGGCCGAGATCGAGGCGCACCGCGCCCGCGTGCGTCGTCGGTTGCTTCCTACCGCCCCCACCGACCGCGTAGCCGGCTGGGTCGGGGC
>JAJAYM010000066.1 GCA_027117675.1 Actinomycetes bacterium
AGAAGAGAGAGCCGAACGCACTGTCGATCACGTTCTTGAGCAACTCTTGCACCCAGTCACTTCCCAGCAGTTGGAGAAGCGTCCCAGCGAATCCACATGCGGCAACGGTCCCGACTGCATACTCAGCCGTCGTCATCCCGTCATCGCTGCCGAAGTGTCGGCACACCTTCTCGAGCAGGGGCCCTCCTGGTTCCGACAACCGGTCGGTACGGACGATCTGGCCGATCGCGTTCGCAGCGTGCCGGGTCTAGTGACAGTTGCCGTCGACGTCGACGTGAGCTGAGGAGAACTCAGCGCTCTCGAACCTGTGGATCGATTCACCGACCAACCTGAACCAGCGACAGCACCAAGGGCTCAACGGCGATCAGGACGAACGCGGGCAAGAAGCAGAGGCCGAGGGGGCCGGTCGACCTCACCCCGAGCGTGCGGGCGGCGTCCATTGCGACCACTCTGGCCAGCTGCCGGTGCTGATCGGCAAGCGACCAGAGCTGAGGTGCGACCGGCGCACCGGTGACGTGTGCCCGACTCAGTACGGAGGCCAGTGTTCGGAGGTCTGCGGAAGGAACCAAGGCCCACGCCTCGGCGACGTCCGCACCAACACTGAGGGCGCCCGAAACCCGCGAGAAATCGGCAGCGAGTGAGCCGCCCAGCCCACCGGCTACCGCGCGCAGTGCCTGCTCCTGCGATGCCCCGATCGCTAGGCACGAGGCCAGTACCTCGACCGCAATAGGCAGCTCAAGGGCTCGCCGCGCCGCGACGGCACGGTCGGCTTCGCCCATTGCCTGCCGAGCGTTCCGGTGGACGACGAAGGCGATGGCGGCACCGACCAGCAGCCCCATGACTCCATCGATGACGACCATGGCAGCGAGCGCCGTACCGGTCGGCGCCAGCCATGGCGGTCGGCTGGTTCGCTTGGCTGCCGCCGCAGGGACGATGCGGTCTCGGACGACATCCGTCGCGGGTCGGGACGCCGCCGCAGCCAAAGCTGCCAGGACAGCGGCAGCCACCGACAAGGCGATCACCAGCGAAGCGTCTTTCGAACGGACTCGACTTGGTGGATGAGCCACCACCAACCAGCCACGGCCAGTGTGGCCCCTGCCGCCAGACACGCGGCGCCCACCACAGAACCCAGGAGCACCTCGACCGGGCGTGCGCCGAGCAAGTGTCCCATCGCGACGGCAACGGCTGGCAGTGTGGCCAACACCGAGGCAGTGGCCCGCACCGAGGCGAGCTGCCCGTCGACTTCGGACGCCACCTCGTGCTCATGCCTCATCGCCTCGCCGATGCGATCCAGCGCGTCGGCAAGGCCAGCACCCGTCGAATCGGCCACTCGCCAACAGATGGCAACGGCAGCCAGGCCACCCCAACCGGGCACCCGTGACCATCGGGTAAGCACGGTGACCACATCGGCGTCCGGGACGTACCGCCCCGGCAACGGAGCCGCCCAGCTGGCCAGCACAGCCTGCAACGCTTGATCTGGTGTCTGACCCGACCGCAGCTCACTGGCGAGTGCTGCCGTCAGGGCGGCGATCGGGCGGGCCTGCGAAGCCCTCGACCTGCGGGGGCGCCAACGCACCAAAGCTCGTGTCGATGCCGATGGTCGCTGATTGGGTTCGCTGAGCGGCCCGCGCGTCATCGGCCTTGGACTCCACCACCACACCGCGAGGCCGGCGCTGGCTGCCGCAGCCAACACGAGAGGACTCATCGGCGACACGGACCCGGCCGGTGTGACGCGTTGGGGCCGTCATGGTGGATGACAACACCGTCTGGCGACGCGGTCAGTCGCGCCTCGACGCGCAACGCGTCGGTGGCATCCACAACTTCGGCAATCGTCGAGACGTATCGACGGCCATCTTCGGCTCGCTGCAGGTGCACGACGGCGTCGATGGCGGCGGCAACCAATCGGTGCAACGCATCCCGTCGTAACCCGCCCAACGCCGCCAGTGCCTCCAAACGCGGGATGACCGCATCGGCTGAGTTCGCATGGACGGTGCCGCAGCCGCCATCGTGTCCGGTGTTGAACGCAGTGAGCAGGTCGACGACCTCGGGGCCTCGCACCTCACCGATGACCAGGCGATCCGGCCGCATGCGTAGCGTCTGTCTCACCAAGTCTTGCAGCGACACCGCGCCCGCTCCCTCGATGTTCGGCGGTCGGGTCTGCAGGAGAACGACGTGGGGATGGCGTGGGGCCAGCTCTCGGGTGTCCTCAACAACCACGAGGCGTTCCTCAGCCGAGACGGCGCCGAGGAGTGCGTTGAGCAAGGTTGTCTTGCCTGAGCCCGTGCCGCCGGTGACCAAGAAGGTACGGCGGCCGTCGATCAAGTCGCGCAGGGCCGACTCCAGGTCTGGCGCTACCATCCCGGCTCCCCCAAGGTCTGACAAAGTCCACGATCGGTGCCGGGGGACGCGCAACACCAGGCTGATCCGGTCAGTCAGCGGGGGAAGCATCGCGTGCAGCCGGACACCGTGGGCAAGTGGCGCGTCGACGAAGGGTGCGGCATCGTCGAACCGACGGCCCACCGAGCTCGCCAACCGTTGGGCGAGACGCCGCACTGCAGCATCGTCGACGAACCGGATCTCGGTCAGCTGCATGCCGAAGCCGCGATCGATCCACACCTCCGCGGAACCGTTGACCGTGATGTCAGTGACGGCCGGATCAGCTAGGAGCGGCTCGAGCTGCCCAAAGCCTTGGAGGTCGGCCGACAGTGAGGACGTCAGCCGCTGCAAGGCCACGTCGTCGACAACATGACGCGTCGCGTGAACGCGGTCGCGAACAGAAACTGCGTCGACCGCTCGAGCGTCGTGCAACAGTGACCGCCGCACATCAGCTGCGACACTCACGCTCAGGCCACTGCTTCGGCTTGAGCATCGAGCAGCGCGGCACAGACGCGTCGCCACGCCGACGACGACGGTGGTGGACCGCCAAGCTCTTCGGTAACCCGGCGTCTACGGTCATCGAGTAGCACCGCCGTGACCGGCAGACCCAGTGCTGCTGTCACGTCGTCAGGGGAAAGCCCTCCGGGCGCCGGCTCGCGGGCAACCACGATCGGTGCCACGTGGGCGGGCACTCTGCGCAGCAGCCGCCGGGCGGCCGCCACCGCACGCACGCGCAGCGGCACGACGAGCACCAGCGACTGACACTTCGCCAGAGCCACAGCCGCCCGCGGGTCCGCAGTCCGGCCGGCGTCGACGACCACCAGTCCGGGCTGGCGGCATAGTGCGTCCAACACCTGTCCGACAGCACTGGGCCCCGGCTCAAGGTCGCTGGCGGCCGGCCAACTGAGGAGGGGTAGGCCCTCGGCAGTCGGGAGGGCATCGAGCAGGACGCGTTCGTCGACCCGGCCGGTGATTCCAGCGAGCTCGTCCCACCGCGCACCGGTGTCGTCCTCTGCGCCCACCATGAGGTCGAGGCCTCCACCGAGGGGATCGAGGTCGACCAGAACCGCTTGCATCCCTGCGTTCTGAGCATGCCTGGCCAGTGCCGCGGCGAGGGTGCTGGCGCCCGCCCCGCCCACCGCACCCGCAACGACCACGAGGTTGGCGGTCGGGTCGGCATCGAGGCTGCGACCGAATCGCTCGAAGAGCCACGGGGCACCGTGGGGAAGCTCGACCACGTGCTCGGCGCCGATGGCAACCACCTGCCGCCAGAGCATCGAGTCCTCGATGGCTCGCGACACGACCACGAGGCCAGGACGCGGCACCGTCAGGCCGTCGAGCGCGGGTTCGACTAGTGCAGCGTCCAACAGCACCAGGGGGGCCGCCGCCCAGAGGGTGGCAGCGGATCCGACGTCGGCGGCAACGCTCACGTCCACCCGGGCTTCGGCAGCGACGGCCAGCACCGCGTCCTGCAGCCCAGAGTCAGCGGTGACCAGGAGCGGGCGGGCAGTTGGACGGTGAGCGTGGTGAGGCTGGTGGGCGTGGTGGGGCATCTTGAACTCCTCATGAGGGGAGCCCGAGCGTGCCGCGGCGTCGACGCATCGTGGGCGATGGCACCGGCGGGCTGGGGATAACTCGACGCGGGATGCGCTGTGGGCAGCGTCCAAGCCTGGATCCGGCTGGCCCTGGACGTGCGACGACCCCCGCCGGGGGGATAGCGGGGGCCGTCTAGGCGCTTGGCCCCGGGGGGGAGGGAGCCAGGCGCGTTCTGGACCGCGGAGGACCAGATGACAACATCGTGTACCCGAGTGGCTACAGAGCGCAATCGGGTCAGGCCAACCGGTAGCCCTCGACGCGGAGAACCACCCAAACGGCTCAATGCCAGGTAGCCCCCTTGTGGCTGCCTATTGTCGGGGAGATGACCCGATCAGCAGCCTTCTTCGACCTGGACAAGACGATCATCGCCAGGTCGAGTTCCCTGGCGTTCAGCCGGCCGTTCTATGCCAGCGGCTTGATCAACCGCCGCACGGTGCTGCGCAGCGGCTACGCCCAGTTCGTGTACCTCGCCGGCGGAGCCGACCACGACCAGATGGAGCGGATGAGGCAGTACCTGCAGTCGATGGTGACCGGGTGGCCGGTCGCGCAGGTGCGCGAAGTCGTCGCCGAGACGCTGCACGAGCTGATCGACCCGATCGTCTACGACGAGGCGGTCACCTTGATCGAAGAGCATCGGGAGGCTGGCCGCGACATCGTGATCGTCAGCACATCAGGCGCTGAAGTGGTGGGACCGATCGGTCAGATGCTGGGGGCTGACCACGTGGTTGCGACCCACATGGTGATCGACGACGGCAAGTACACCGGCGAAATCGACTACTACGCCTACGGGCCGACCAAGGCCGAGGCCATCCGCGAGATGGCCCAGCAGCACGGGTACGACCTCGCGGCCTCCTACGCCTACAGCGACTCGCAGACCGATCTGCCCATGCTCGAGGCCGTGGGTCACCCGACCGCAGTGAACCCCGATCGTGAGCTGGCGCGCATTGCCGCTGAGCGCGAGTGGCCGGTGCTGCGCTTCACCCGCCCGGTGGCGATGCGCAGACGCCTACCGTCGGTACCGGAGCTGCCGCACCTGTCCCAACTCGACAACCGGCAGTGGGCTTACGCGGGCGCTTCGGTAGCCGTCGTCCTGTTGGCTGCGGCGCTCGTCGCCGCCGCTACGGCGTCCCGACGCCGACGCGTCGCGGCGTAACCGGCGCGGCGAGTCCAGGCGGCGCCGAGTCCGGACTAGGCGGCCAAGGATCGGCCATGGTGTCGGCATCTACTCCCGACTCGGTGCGAGTGGCAGTATCGAGTCGGTCAATCGGCTGCACCCACCATCACCGCGCGACCGGCCCAGCCCCAGCGGCGAAGCGCCTCGGCGATCTGAAGGACGACCGGTGGACGGCTGCGGCAAGCGAGTCGTCAGCGGCAGAGCGTGCGCGCGAAGGCGGCGCCGCGCTGCACAGACGCGGCATGGAACGTCAGCCACCGCGCCAAGCCGGTGGGCGTCCCACCCGCGAACGCATCGAGTGCCGCACGGTATGGATCGGCGCCGAGCTCGAGCAGGCCCATCTCGGGAACCGTCAGCGCATCGGGATCGACGCCGCGCGAGACAAGCACCACGCGTGACGCCGCTCGCGCCACGAGATCGTCGGCCGAGCCGAAGGGCTGCAGCGTCATCAGCTCGGCGTGGACGACCCCGGCCACCAGCACCCCCGGGGCGTCGGTCGCGGTGACCACGTCCGCCAGGGTCGTCAGCCGGTCACTGACGCCGGCTTCAGCGCGGGGGCGTCCGAGATCGTCCGCTGACACCAGACCAGCCATCGCGACCGTGTGCAGCTTGGCCAACGCTTGCAGCGGCGCTCGCTTCCAGGTGTCGACAAGGCCTCCGACCTCACCGGCCACCTGCAGGGCAGCGCGTGCGAGGCGTCCGCTCGCATCGTCGTCGAACGGTGGCGAAAACTCTTCCCACGCCACGCCGGCCCCGGCTAGTTGCGAGGATGCCCAAGCCGAGCGCAGCCGCGCTGCCGCCCGCACCTCGCCGCGCTGACGGCGGAGGGCTGGCTCTCGCAGCAGACCGTCCATCGCAGCACGGCTGGCATCGATCGCCTCGGCAACGCCAGGTAGGGCAGCCAGCGAGGCCAGCGGATCAGTGGTGGTCACTGGCAAAGACTGTCATCCCTCCCGCTCGCCCGAGCGCTCGGCTACGTTCAGACCTGAGCAGCCCAGACCAGCCGAGGAGAACTGCACTGTGAGCGACGCCACCCGCGACGAGAGCCTGTCGAACCTGCTCCACGAGGAACGGCGATTCCCGCCGAGTGCGGAGTTTGCAGCGCAGGCGAACGCCACGGGGTCGATGTACGACGCCGCGTCCGCAGACCGGCTCGCCTTCTGGGACGACCAGGCGCACCGGTTGCAATGGGCGACGCCGTGGACCCAGACACTCGACTGGTCGGACGCCCCCTTCGCACGCTGGTTCGTGGGCGGTTCGCTCAACGTTGCCGTCAACTGCGTCGACCGACACGTCACGGCCGGCAACGGCAGCCGGGTCGCGATCCACTTCGAGGGCGAACCGGGTGACACCCGCTCGCTCACCTACTCCGACCTGCAGCGCGAAGTCTCACAGGCGGCGAACGCCCTGACCGAGCTGGGCGTCCGGGCCGGGGACCGCGTCGCTATTTACTTGCCAATGATTCCCGAGGCAGCGATCGCGATGCTCGCGTGCGCCCGCATTGGTGCGCCGCACTCAGTCGTTTTCGGGGGCTTTTCGGCAGAAGCACTGCGCAGTCGGATCGAGGACACCGAAGCCAAGCTGGTCATCACTTCCGACGGCGGTTACCGACGGGGCAAGCCGATGGCACTCAAGCCTGCCGTCGATGAGGCCGCTGACGCGTCACCGTCCGTCGAGAAGGTCTTGGTCGTTCGACGTACCGAGCAGGACGTCGCATGGAACGACGCACGCGACGTGTGGTGGCACGACATCGTCGGTAAGCAGTCAACGACCCACGAGGCGCAGGCGTTCGACAGCGAGCACCCGCTCTTCATCCTCTACACGTCGGGAACCACGGGTAAGCCCAAGGGGATTCTGCACACCACCGGCGGCTACCTGACGCAGGCGGCCTACACGCACTACAACGTCTTCGACCTCAAGCCCGAGTCGGACGTCTTCTGGTGCACCGCTGACGTCGGCTGGGTTACCGGGCACTCGTACATCGTCTACGGACCACTGGCCAACGGCGCGACGCAGGTGATGTACGAAGGGACAC
>JAJAYM010000067.1 GCA_027117675.1 Actinomycetes bacterium
AGTCGGTGTCGCTCAGCGACGCTGCACGTCGGCCCGCGACGAGCGTGGCGTGGCGCTGCTGCTTGGTGATGAGGTTGTGTCCCCAACGGTCCGGCGCGGAGTCCTGCAGGGCTCCCGGGAGCCCGTTGACGTGCTGTGTTCCGGTGCTGAGAGTCAGGTCAGGGTCGATGGCGAAGGCGGACCGCTGACCCAGGTAGCCGGTGTCATACCGAAACGTGGTGGAGGGCATGAGTTCTCCTCGGCACTCGCTGGACCTGCCGTAGATGTGTTGAGCTGCCTGGGACTTCAACGGGCGCACCTGCGGTAGCCGAGTTGAGCGTCCGGTAGCCGGACGCGTCGCGCGGTAGCGCGTACGGGCGAACGGGTCCCACCCCAGGAACTGCCCGATGTCTTGGGCGGCGAGCACGATCAGGCGACCGGCCAAGATCAGCAGGCCTAAGCCGAGGACGGTCCGGACGGCCCGCGGTCGCGCCGATGATGCCAGGCGCGATCCGAGCTCGGACGGCACCGCCGACAGCCCCGCGGACGAACAGCTCACCGTCGATGGCCGCGGCGGCAACCCCGGGGATGATGAGCAGGGCTGTGGTCACCGGGCCATTCTCCCTTTCGACGGTGCAGTGATGAACGGCCCCGGGAAGCGGCCAGCAGGCAGCCCGATAGCTCGCGCGAACACTAGGTTGTGCCAGTGAGAGAAGACGACGCCGGCATCGACGGGCTCAATCAGTACGAAGACGGCGCATGGTCTGCGAAGTCTGCGTCGGAGGTGACGGCGGCACTACGGGTCGACGTCGACGAGGGGCTTGACGCGGACGAAGCGAATCGTCGGCTCGATCAGGTCGGTGCGAACGAGCTGGCTGCCCCGCCGCGGCGGGGGCCCTTCCTGGTGTTCTTGGACCAGTTCAGGAACCTTCTGATCATCATTCTGATGGTTGCGGCCGTTGTCGCGGGCCTGATCGGCGATTTCAAGGACGCCCTGGTCATCGTCGCCGTGCTTGCGTTCAACGCGCTATTGGGGTTCTACCAGGAGTACCGGGCCGAACGGAGCCTGGACGCGTTGAAGGGGATGCTGGTCGCCCACACCCGGGTGAGACGTTCGGGCGCCCAGGTTGTGGTGGCGGCCAACGAACTGGTACCCGGCGACGTGGTGCTGCTGGAGGCCGGCGATCGGGTCCCGGCAGATGCCCGGATCGTGGTCGTCTCCGGTGCGGAGATCGACGAGTCGAGTTTGACCGGTGAGTCCGTTCCGGTCGTCAAGGGAGTGGCTCCGGTCACCGGTGGTGTCGTCGCTCTGGCCGACCGGACGAACGTGGCGTTCATGAACACGGTGGTCACCCGAGGTCGGTTGGAGGTGGTGGTCACCGACACCGGAATGCGCACCCAGATGGGCGCCCTGGCGCAGATGCTGGAACGGGCAGACCCGGGCCGTACCCCGTTGCAGGTTCAGCTCGATGCGCTCGGTGCCCGTCTCGCGATCGTTGCCGGCATCGCGGTTTTAGTGTTCTTCCTCCTCGAGCTGCTGCGCGGTGAGGTGCTGAGCGAGACACTGCTGAACGCGGTCGCGCTGGCCGTGGCCGCGATCCCCGAGGGGCTACCGGCGGTGGTCACGGTCACTTTGTCGGTCGGTACCTTCGCCCTCGCGCGGCGGGGGGCGATCGTCAAGCGCCTAGCGTCGGTAGAGACCCTCGGCTGCACGTCGGTGATCTGCTCGGACAAGACCGGCACGCTGACGGTCAACCAGATGACTGCGCGGCGGATGTTTGCCGCAGGTTGCTGGTTCGACGTCACCGGAGAGGGGTACGGCGACGAAGGTGCCATTCGCCCCACCGACGGCGACGCCTCGGGCGTAGACCTGCAGCAGGTGCTGCGCCCGGCCGTGCTGTGCAGTGACAGCGCCATTACCGACGGCCATCTGATCGGTGACCCGACTGAAGGTGCACTGTTGGCGCTGGCGTCCAAGGCTGGCCTCGATGCCCACGCCACCCGGACGGCGATCCCGCGGGTCGCAGAAGTGCCGTTCGACTCCTCTGCCAAGTTCATGGCGACGTTCCACGACGTCGAGAGCCGCACTGTGGTACTCGCGAAAGGGGCATGGGAGGCGCTGGTCGCGCGCGCGACGTCCGCCGCGGTCGGCGCGGACCCCCAGTCCCTCACCGACGACCTCCGGACGGTGTGGTCCGACGCGGCCGAACAAATGGCTGAGCAGGGACTTCGGGTCCTGGCAGTCGCCTCAGCCCAGCTGCCAGATGGCAGCCGCATGGAGGAAGCTGAAGGCGAAGACCTCTCGGCGGCAGTGGATGGACTGACCCTGCTCGCACTGGTCGGGCTGCTGGACCCGCCACGCCCCGAGGCCCGCATCGCGATCGCACGTTGCGCCAGCGCCGGGATCGAAGTCAAGATGATCACCGGAGATCATCCCGCCACCGCCCGCACCATCGCCACCGACCTCGACATCCCCGGAGAGGTGATCACCGGGAGCGAGCTCGACGAACTCGACGACAACCAGCTCAGCGCCCGCATCGACGACCTCGGCGTGTTCGCCCGAGTGGCACCAGAACACAAGGTGCGCATCGTGAAAGCACTCCAGGAAAACCGGCGGGTTGTCGCGATGACCGGCGACGGCGTCAACGACGCGCCCGCGCTGAAGAGCGCCGACATCGGCATTGCCATGGGCATCACCGGCACCGAGGTCAGCAAGGAAGCCGCCGCAATGGTGCTCACCGACGACAACTTCGCCACCATCGTCGGCGCGGTCGAGCAGGGCCGGACGATCTACGACAACATCGTCAAGTTCGTGCGGTTCCAGCTGTCCACCAACCTGGGTGCGATCCTGGCGATGGTCGGCGCCCCACTGGTCGGGCTGCCGGTGCCATTCGCCGCCATCCAAGTGCTGTGGATCAACCTCATCATGGACGGCCCGCCAGCGATGGCCCTTGGGGTGGACCCACCGCAACCGGGAGTGATGGACGCCCAACCACGAAGCCCCTCGGCGCGGATCCTGACATCGCGCAGACTGGTGCACCTGATGGGTTTCGGGGCGGTCATGGCCGTCGGCACCCTGGGCGTCCTGGCCTACGGGTTGGAAGTCTTCAGCGACGAGGAGGCGCTCACCCTGGCGTTCACTACCTTCGTCTTCTACCAAGTGTTCAACGTCTTCAATGCCCGCAACGAACGCAGAAGCGCGTTCGGCCGACACGCCTTCACCAACTACCGGCTTTGGGTGGCACTGGTCTTGGTCGTGTTCCTGCAAGTCGCGATCGTGGAGGTTGATGCTCTGCACGGCAGGTTCAAGACCACCGACTTGAGCACCGCAAGCTGGGTCACCGCCATCGTGGTCGCTTCCTCCATCCTCCTCGTCGAGGAGCTCCGCAAGCTCGGGGTCAGGCTCCTCCCCGCCGGACATCAGCCTCGGTGAGGATCGCCGCGGCCATGGCTGCGCCGATCCGCCCGGTGTCGGGATTCATCGACGCCACCATGTGCTGGACCCAGGCGTAGTCTCCGCTTCCTGCCGGTGGGATTCCACCGACGTCTTCGATCTCGTGGAAGAACAGGTTCGTCCGGGCGATGGCAGCGGTGGTGAGGTTGACCTCTTGGCCGTACAACCGGAGCGTGCGGTGTCGCCGCCGTGCTCGTGGACGGTGTTGATCGTCTCGACGAGCATTCCGCCCGAGCCAGCCGCGGGGTGAAGAAACCCCCAGCCTTCTTGCCCGACTCGTCGGCGAAGTTCTTCAGCAGATACTCATACGCCTGGCCAATCAGGTCGTGGGAGACCTCGTCGGGATTGAGCGTCAATCCGTTGAACGTGTTGACCAGCGCCACCAGCGCGGACTCGGGCAGGCGTTCCTTGTTGCCCCACGCTGCGTCTCCGAAGATGCCGGCGAGGCTGTCTGGGTTGGCCTGCTCGAGCCGCCCCAGGGCGGTACCGATGTGTGTACCTAGGTTGGGTGCGCGTCGTGACCTCGCGCCAGTGGGTGCTCTTCGGGACAGTGAAGCGGTGGTAGTCCGCCTCGACTTCAGCCGCGACGTGCTCGCCGTACTCGGCGATGGCCTGTGCGCGCTCCCAGTCGTGGGTGTCGCTGACCCACTTCCAGAACAGCATCGGGAACGTGTAGGTCTTGAAGTCGGCTGGGTCGACCGGGCCGCGCAGGGCGTTGGCGGCGTCCCACAGCCTTCGCTCCAGCTCCCCCAGCGTCACGCTCACTTGTCGTCCCCCGCCTTTGACACGAGTCTGGCCGGCCCTTCGTTGCGTCCGCCTGAACGGACGGTATCGAGCGGCGTCGACATTGGTTTGCTCCGTTCGATCGGGGTCGGCTGCGCCAACTGTGCGGGCAGCCACGGGTAGGGGTCTCGAATCGACTTTCTGGCCGCCCGACGTGCGTCTTGGATTTCCTCAAGGGCTGGTCCTGGCACGTAGTAGCGGCCCTTGGTTGCTCCGACAGGTTGGAGCAGTTCTAACTCGACGAGTTGTTTGAGGTCGCGGCTTGCCGTGCGTTCTTCGACCTCGGCGCGCTTGACGTAGGTGGCGCGCCGTACTCGGTAGCCCAGTGCTGCCTCATACAACGCGAGGCCGGCGCGGTCAGGCAGGCCGCGTGTCGCCGAGATTGAGTCGATCGCCGTCCACATGGCCATCGCCTGCTCGATCCGGTGTTGAAGTGTCTGGGCCTGCATGTGGTGCGCGCGGAGGTTGAAGGAGACCCAGAGCGCAGCGTCACGGTCGGGGCTCCACCCGCCGGCACCGGTGTGCGCGAGGACGCGGTAGTAGTCGGCGGTGTTTGCTCCGAGCCACTCCTCGATGCTCGCAAACGTCGGGTCAGCCAGACCTCGGCGCGCCAAGACGAGGGTCTGCAGGGCGCGTGCGAGCCGCCCGTTGCCGTCGCGGAACGGATGGATCATCACGAGGTTGAGGTGGGCCATGGCGGCCTGGACCAGTGCGTCGTCAGCCGTGTCGGTCAGTGCGCCCACGAGCTCGTCGACCAGATTGGGAACCAGGTCGGCGTCCGGTCCCTCGTAGACCTCGATCTCAGTCGCCTCGTCGCGGACATAGATCGGCCCGCTGCGGTAGCGGCCTGGGGACTTGGTCAGGTCATGGCCGAGCAGCATGAAGTGCATGCTTCGGACGGTGGACGCGTCGAGGACGAAGTGGTCGTCCGGCGCCATGGCCAGGACGTAGCCGAGTGCCTGCCGGTATCCGCGGATCTCGGCGAAGGTTTGTTCGTCCGCGCTCAGTGGCTCCTTGTCGTCGACCGCGGCGGCAGCATCGTCGACCTCAACGACATAGCCCTCGATGCTGTTGGACCCACGGATGGCCTGTGCCAGTGAGTGGCGACGCAAGCCGCCCGACCATCGGCGGGGCACCCGCAGGTGATCGGTGAGGTCGGCGCGCATCGCGTGGATCTCCTCTAGGACGCGGTGGTCCTCGAGGGTGATCGATGGAGTCTGGAAGATCACGTCATGTCCCTATGTCTCTATTCTTGAGACAAGATAGCGGGGAACCGACCTGCGTCGCAAGATTGGAGACATCAGGACATCCGAGCGATCGCGCGCTCGACGCGTAGCGCCCCCATGAGGTTCACGGCCTCCGCACGCGCTTCAAGCGAGCGAAGGTCAGGTGACCTGCGTCGCGACCAATTCCTCGATGGCACGGGCGAGTTGGTCGTCGTCGGCGCCAGCAGCAGCCACGTCAATCAGCGATCTGGCCACGTTTGTGACCCGAAAACCTGTGTGCTCGTAAACGTCCGACGCAGGGAGCGCCGCGAAGTGGCGGCTCACGGATGGCTCTCGCCGAGCGAACCCGTCGGGACGGTGAGGCGCACGCGGGAAGACTCCGCGCGCCGGGCAGCAACGGCGTCGACCGGGCCAGGTGGGCCAGGAACCTGGCGGCGATGGCGTCGAGCTGGCGGACGTGACAGAAGGTGAAGCAGCGCAGGAACGTGCCCAACGTCGAGGGGGCCCGGATCCCGTCGAAGAGCCGGCGCATCCCGCCGTGGCGGAGCAGGTCCATGTCGTCGGTGGAGCCATCGCCGGCGACCATCCCGGCGATGAGGGCGGGGACCTTCAGAACCGCGCTCACCCGCCCGCACCCGGGCAGGGCGAGGATGGCCGCGACCAGGGGCCTGCAGCCCGCAGCGTCGGCCCAGCGCCATCACCGGCGCCAGGCCCGCGCACGACACGAGGTTCGGATCGTCGAAGACCGCCGACATGGCCGAAGGGGCGTGAGAAACTCGCATCCAGCGGATGCCCTTCTGTGTGGTCGATCAGGTCGTAGAGAAACCTCATCGTCCCTGGTCAGAGGGGCATTCGTGCGTCACGACCCGCCGACCGCCACCACTTCCCCGGTGGATCCAGGCTGAAGCTTGCAAGACAGCCCTCCTACCGCTGGCTCGCCCCCCCATCACCTCCCGCGACCTCCAGGAGGCCTACCTGCCCGACGTCTTGTTCGAGGCTCACTGCGACGACCCGGAGTATGGCTACCGGCTGCTGCGCGACGAAGCACGCGAGGCCGGCCACGACCGTTGCGACCGCACGATCTGGCGGGTCTGCGCCGACAACGGCTGGTGATCGGTGTTCGGCAAGAAGCGGGCCAAGAACGGCAAGAAGCCCGGTCCGCCGGCCCACGACGATCTGGTCCGCCGCGACTTCACCGCCACGGCCCCGAACCGGTTGTGGCTGACCGGCATCACCGAGCACCCGACCAGCGAGAGCAAGCTCTACCTCTGCGCGATCAAGGACGTGTTCTCCGGGCGGATCGTGGGCTACTCCATCAGCGACCGGGTGAAGCGCGCCTGGCCGTGGACGCCCTGAGCAGCGCCGCCGCGGTGGCCGGTTGCGTGGTCCACTCCGACCGCGGTCAGTTTCGCTCCAGGAAGTTCTTAGCCTCCGCCGGCGACAACGCAGCCATGGAGTCCTTCTTCTCGCTGCTGCAGAAGAAGGTCTTCGACCGTCGCCGCTGGACCACCCGCCACCACCTGCGCCTGGCGATCATCACCTGGATCGAACGGACCTACCGCCACCGCCGACGCCAAGCCCGACTCGGCAGGCTGACCCCGATCGAGTACGAGACCATGGACACCCCTCAGGTCGCACTCGCCGCCTGAGACCCGCTGCCACCTACTCGTGCAGCAGACCCAACCCAAGGA
>JAJAYM010000068.1 GCA_027117675.1 Actinomycetes bacterium
CCGCACCACCATGGCCCGGGCCCGCCCTGGTTGAGGGTTGAAGTTTCTGGCGGCTGGGGCCTGAGTGTTGAAGACGAGTTCGAACTCGATGGGTGTGAGTCGACCGAGTCGTGGTTGCCGTCGGCGTCGATGGTACGTCCGCTCGACCCAGTTCACGATCCGCGAGGTCAGCTCCACACGAGTGCGCCAGCGTTGCCGGTCGAGGACGTTCCTCTGGCGCAGCGAGGAGAACGAATCCATCAGTGCGTTGTCGCCACGCGCCGACTCGGCCCATCGAGCCGACCATCTTGTGATGCTTCAACCGTGCGGTGAAGGCTCGGGACCTGAACTGGCTGCCCCTGTCGGAGTGAACGATCGTGCCGCGGTAGTCCCTCCCGATCACGGCGTTGTCGAGCGCTCGAACAGCCAGCTGCGAGGTCATCCGATCACTCAACGCGTAGCCGACGATCCGCCCGGAGCAGACGTCTTTGAACGCGCACATGTAGAGCTCGCCCTCGTCGGTCCAGTGCTCGGTGATATCGGTGAGCCACACCTGATCAGGTGCCTCAACCTTGAAGAGGTGTTCACCAGATCGTCGTGCACGGGTGGGCCAGCGTTACGACCGAGACCCTTCTTCTTGGCGAACACCGACCACACGTGGCTTTCACGACACAGCCGATGCACCCGATTCGCGCCGACACCATGACCAGCAGCGACCAGTTCGTCATGCAGGAACCGATACCCGAACTCCGGGTCGTGAGCGTGGAGATCGACGAGCTCGTTCACCAGATGCGCGTCGTCCCACTCCTCATCCGAGCAGGGCTGCTTGCGCTACTCGTAGAACGCCTGCGTGGAGAACCCGAGCACCCGACACGATGTCGACACGCGCACGCCTTCGGCAGCGAGGTCGACAACGAGCGGGTACATCATCTTGGCAGCATCTCCTTCGCGAAGAACGCTGTCGCCCGTCGCAGGATCAGATTCTCCTCCTCGAGGATCCTGTTGCGCTTCTTCAACTCGCGGGTCTCGGCAGCTTCGGCCTTGGTCGTAACGGGCCGGTCGCCGGTCTCAACCTCATCGATCGAGAGCCAACGGTTCAGACACGACTCCGAGACCCCGAAGTCCTTCGCGCTGTTTGTCGCAGCGGTTGTTCTCGTCAACGTGCAACGCGCACGACCTCGTCACGGAACTCTGGAGGGAAGGCTTTGGGCATGATTGCCATCCTTTCAAGCGAGGACCACTCCTCGCAGCCGAGATGTCAACCAGACCGGAGGCAGTCCCTACCGACCCGAGCTGGACTCGTCTTCGCCACCACTTGCTCCAATCAGTCAGACACCAAAGTTGTCTCGCCGATCATGGACACAAAGGGTCTTGATCAGGTGTAGGAACCATCATCGTCCCAGCCCAGGAGACCGTTCACGAGGATACGCGACCTACCTCACCCACGGGTCGTCGGTGGATCAGGGATTAGAAGACCACTCCATAGTGTTCCGCCAGTTGTCTGTTCGGCACGGCGAACTGCTCTTTCAACCACTCGACTGTCTCCGGGCGTGTCGGCTTGCGAGAACCGGCATTCTGAGTTTGGAACTTGGGCGCCGGGGATGCGTCAGGATCGACTCCGATGAACTCAAGAGTCTTGCGATCGACCGACAGAGGCTGCGAGACCAAGTCAGCGAAGGATAGGATCAGCATCTGCGAAGGGCTGAAGCGGGCCCCCCAGCGATCGAGTTGTTCGGCGTAACGACCTCTTGCTACGTAACTGTTCGCCGGCAGCAGCCTGCTCGGTTCTTGGCCGCGGGCCACCCGCTCCAGATCAGGTGCGATCAGGTCCGGTTCGGCCGCCAAGGCATCTTCCAAAGACAGCGGCTCTCGCCCGTGGTTGACCTCATGCCAATAGTGGGAGATCGCGCGCTGAACCGGATCGCGGAGTACGACGATCAGCTTGACCTCCGGCAACACCGAATGGACGCGCTGTGGCACCAGCGGATGGAACAGGTAGTAGGGCGTCGCCTCTCCGGTCACGACTGTCCGTCGCCGCACACGGGCCGCGGCATTCATGCGAAGTCGCGTAGGGAACTCTGCCCAATAGCCTCCGACCTTGCTGTCGACCCAGCGGCGATCAAAGAAGTGGAGTTCTTTTGTTCGCGGACCGATGACGTCGACGTGCTGTGTCAACCAAGAAAACAGGGAAGTAGTCCCCTCTTTCTGAGCTCCGATGATCAGAAAGTCCGGCTTGGAGTTCACGCGAACTGGCGACATTGCCATCAGGCTCCTCGCATGGCTCCGCGCTCCTGTTATCACAGCAGAGACCTTAGCTTCGATCCATAAGCTTGCCCCGTTGGCCGGTCACGCTGCGGGCTGGCCTTGCGTTGATGATATTGCCGCTCCCAGTCGAAGGGGGCGATGTCGCCGAGGGTGGAGTGCCGGCGGCGTGAGTTGTAACGGTCGATCCAGGCACCAATCACCCTCTCGCTGCTCCAACGACAACCCGTCGATCGAAACGCAGATGTAACGCGTATGTGAGTTCGACGGCTCGATTTGGCCCCGGGGCGACGGGCTATCTGACCCTATCTGGCGGGGACGTTATCGGTTGTTGAGCCGGTAGCTGGTGGTTGAGCCTCCCCCGTTGAGCCGGTCACCTTCTGTAGGAGGTAATCATGTCAACGATGGAGAAACAGAACACGTCGAGAATTCGGCGGTCGTTCACTGAGGAGTTCAAAGCCGACGCTGTTGCGATGGTGCTCGATGACGGTCGCAGGATCGTCGACGTCGCCG
>JAJAYM010000069.1 GCA_027117675.1 Actinomycetes bacterium
ACCCCAGGTCGACCTCCCCGACTACGTGATTGAGGAACTGGGGGGTGCTCGCTACTTCGCTGAGTACGGCAAGGCCGAGTTGGACGGTCCCATCAAAGCGCCACCGACCGGGTAGCGCCCTGCTCGGTGCGCACACGTCAGCGCGCCCTAGCCCGGACCCTTGATCACAAAACTCGCTCTCGCAAGTTCTTGATAGCTGTCGTCGGCCAGCAGAATGACGTCGTACCTCCCTGGAGGCAGCGGCCAAGGTCCACCGTCGACGCCATCGTCGATCGTGGCCGTTCCCTCGATCGCGGCATCGGTGTACGTCCATAACTTGTACCAGGCGACATTCGGGTCTGCTCCGCGTTTGTAGACGCCGAGCCAGTCCCACTTGTTGCCAGGTGCGTCCTGCCACCGGACGTCGATCGATTTCCCGACGCCGTAACGGGCATCGCCGACCGCAACAGTCGGCTCAGCGCCCACTGCGTGAACCCACAACCGATTGGTCGCAACGACCGAGCCGTCTGGGCCCTCAGCGGCCAACTCGTATGCTCCCGATGCCAGATCCGTGGTATCGACGACCGCTTTGCCTTCAGCTATCTCGGTAACTGTCCGGTCCCCGTCGGCCGCCGTCAACACCACAGACGTCGGCGGAGAATCGGCGTGAACAAACACGTCGACTTGAGCGCCCAGCTCGACCAGGCGCTGCGCCGGCGACACATAGGGCGGCGCGGAGGCGGGCGAAACCTCAAGTTCGGCGACCATGCCGCGATGGTCGCTCGGCCACGGTGTGGCCACGATATCGGTGACTTCCGCGTTTGCCTCACCGACGACGTCGGCACTTGCGACCACCACGTCATCGGAGACATACATCTGGTCAATCCGATCGGCCGGCTTGCCCGCAGGGCCGGGGTTGTACGCCCCGACCGTCGGCCGGCTCGCTGGCCAGGTGAGTCCTTCGTCAGCGACCGGGTCGGGATAGGCAGTTCGGTAGACGTCGGTGAGGCCGGCGCCCTCGACGGCGATCGAGACCGGCCACTCAACAGCGATCACGTGGTCGCGCACTCCGTTCGTCGATTCGTTCCAGTCCAAGTGCGACGGCGCGTTGAAGTCGCCCGTGAGCACCACGGGTGTGCCCTCGGCCGCTAGCCGCTCGACCGCATCGAGTGCTGGCTCGATCGCTTTCAATCGACCCTGCTCGCCATCGACGAGTTCCTGTGCAGACGCACCTGCCGCCGCCCGGTTGGGGCCGTAGGGCGCCGACGGCAGATGCACGTTGATCACCGCTACAGTTCGACCGGGCTCGATCGCCACCAGCACTTCGGGATAGCTCGGGTCCCCCGGCGTGATGAGTGGGTACTGCGACACCGTCTGCGTTCGGGCGTCGTAGTATCTCCACCCCAGGGCTTTGGCCAGTTTTGGCATCGCGCCGTAGCCCTCTTGAACGGCGACTACGTCAGCGTCGGCGGCTTCGATGGCCGCTGGCACCCCATCGAAATCGACGACTGTGCCGCCATACTCGATGTTGAACTGCATCACCCGCAGTGTGCTCGTCTTGGCGCTGTCTTGCTCCGCCTCCTCACTGGTGCAGGCGGTGAGACCAAGCATCAGGGCGGCCACGACGGGTAAGGCCCTCTGCCAACTTCGCTCCACCCAGATGACCCTACTCGTCCACTGACTGAGAAGATCGCCCTTCAGCATCACTCCTGGAGGTCACCCGTGCCCGCCTATGACGCCCAACTCTTCCTCGCCGGCTCGTACGCCGACGGCGATACCGACGACGTCATCACCGTCAACTCCCCCGTCACCGGTGAACACCTGGCCGACCTACCGGTGCCCTCTGCGGCACAGGTCGACCACGCCGTCGACGCCGCCCGTGCTGCCTTCGACCAGTACCGCCACTGGTCGGCTCAGGAGCGCGCAGACCTCTGCCACCGGGTCGGCGATCTGATCGAGCAGAATGCCGACGAACTCGCTCACCTGACCACGATCGAGCAGGGCAAGCCTCTGCACGCCGATGCACACGACGATGTCGAGGACACCGTCAGTCTGTTCCGCGTCTCTGCCGAAGACTCGCTGCGGCTCTACGGCGAGACGATTCCCTCGAGTCAGCGCAACAAGCGCATGTTCACCTGGCGCGCGCCGATCGGAGTTTGGGCCGGGATCACCCCGTGGAACTTCCCGCTGATGATCGCTGCCGAGTTCATTGGGCCTGCCCTCGCAACGGGCAACGCCATCGTTGCCAAGCCCCCGTCCATCACACCGCTTGCCGCACTCAAACTTGGTGGACTGCTGGCAGCTGCCGGTGTCCCAGAAGGGTTGGTCTCGATCCTGCCCGGCGAAGGCGTCGTCGGCGAGCAACTGGTCACTCACCCCGGCATCGATGCCATCGGCTTCGTGGGCTCATCTGCAACGGCCGAGAAGATCGTCAAGGCCGCCAGTCTCAAGCGCTCAATCATCGAGGCGTCCGGCAACGGCCCGGTCGTCGTGCTCGCCGACGCCGACATCGCCAAGGCTGCCGAAGCCGCGGTCTACGGCGCATACTGGAACGCTGGCCAGGTCTGCTGCGCCACCGAGCGGGTCATCGTCGACGCCTCGATCAAGGACGAGTTTGTCCAGGCAGTCCTCAAGGCGGCCGAGGCCGTCTCGCTCGGCGACCCGTTCGATGAGAAGACCTTGATGGGCCCACTCTGCAACGAGATGACAGCGGCAAAGATGGACGCCCACGTCGCGGATGCGGTTGAACGCGGTGCGTCACTCCTCACAGGTGGCCAACGCCGCAGTGGGCATCCCACCGACCTCTACTACGAGCTCACCGTCCTCGACGGCGTGACGGAGCAGATGTTGGCCTCCTGCGAAGAGTCGTTCGGCCCGATCGTCCCGGTCATTGCAGCCAATGGCGACGACGACGCGCTGCGAATCGCCAACTCCGACTCCCTCGGTCTGCAGGCTGCCGTCTTTACCCAGTCACTGCAGCGGGCCTTCCGGTTCAGTCAGGAGATGAAGGTCGGCTCCGTCGTCGTCAACGACTCCACCGACTACTTCGAGAACGCGCAGCCCTTCGGTGGCGCCGGTGGTACGCGGACTGGCTGGGGCCGCGTCGGCGGCATGGCACAACTGCGCGACATGACTGACACCCGCACCACGGTGATCAGCCTCGACTAGCTACGCGAGGTGTCCCTGCCGCATCGATGCGGCAGGGACACCTCGCGTAGCTAGTCGAGGCTGATCACCGTGGTG
>JAJAYM010000070.1 GCA_027117675.1 Actinomycetes bacterium
GCCCATCAGCGCCCTAAGCCCGATCAACATGTGGGCACTGGGGGAAAAGGCACAGACGGCCGAGGCCCCGGCGAAGAGCGTCAGTCCGATCAAGAGTATTCGGCGGCGCCCGTACTTGTCGCCGAGAACGCCCCACGTGAAGAGCAGTGCTGCGAACGCGAGGATGTAGGCGTCAACGGCCCAGACCAACTCGCCCGGAGTTGCCTGCTGCTCGCGTTGAATGGTCGGAAGAGCAATGTTCAGTACCGTGTTGTCAAGGACGACGATGAGCAGGCTGACCAGCAGCACCCGAAGGATCGACCACCGCCGAGGATGCCCGGCGCCCGCGTGCTCTGCGGGGTCCCAGAAAAGCCCTCCACCCGGCTCCTTGGGTTCTGCCGCTGGAGATGTCACCATGGAAGCAGTCCGGGGACCACACATGGCCTCGAGGCGAAGGGATACGAGATGACCTCCACCGTCCAATCTCCAGGTTCAAAGCGTACGGCGTCCGGCGCCGACGGTCCACAACTCTACGGCGCGCAGCGATCCGGGCGCGTCACACTGCACGACTTGGCCGCCGCCAAAGAGCGCGGCGAACGCTGGCCGATGCTCACTGCCTACGACGCGATGACAGCTCGCCTCTTCGACGAGGTGGGCATTCCCGTTCTCCTCGTCGGCGACTCAGCAGCCAACGTGGTCTACGGCTACGAGAACACGATTCCGATCACCATGGACGAGTTGGTGCCGTTGGTGGCGGCTGTGGCGAGGTCTACCGAACACGCTCTCATCGTCGCTGACATGCCGTTCGGCTCCTACCAAGCTTCGCCAGGACAAGCCCTGGCCGAGGCTGCCCGCTTCCTCAAGGAGGGCGGCGCGCATGCGGTCAAGCTCGAAGGTGGGCAGCGCGTCCTTCCGCAGGTCGAGGCATTAGTTGGCGCGGGGATTCCGGTGATGGGTCATCTGGGTCTCACTCCACAGTCGGTCAACACGTTGGGCGGCTACCGCGTCCAGGGGCGTGGAGGCTCCGGTGAGATTCTGCTCAGAGATGCCAAGGCCCTCGAGGCGGCCGGCGCCTTCGCGGTCGTGCTCGAGCTAGTTCCGGCCGATCTCGCCCAACGGGTAACCGACGCGCTCGCCATCCCCACAATCGGCATCGGTGCGGGCAACGGCTGTGATGCACAGGTCAACGTCTGGCAAGACCTCGTCGGGCTCACTCCCGAGCCGCGCCCAAAGTTCATTCGCGCCTACGGTGACGTCCGATCGATCATGGCCGACGCCGTACGTGCATGGTCAGCCGACGTCGTCAGCGGCCAGTACCCATCCGGAGAGCAGTCGTATCACTGACTGGAGTCTGACGAGGCGGCTAGCCCCGTCACGCGAATACCCGACTGCACTCGGTAGCGACGGTTGATCGCGATCAGGTTTGCGGTAAGCGCCTCGACCTGGCCCGCGTTACGCAGCCTGCCCGCATAGACGCCACGCAGCCCGGAGATGCTGTCGATGAGTTCAATGACCTGTTCGACCGCTGGGCGGTCATCGCCGACGACCAGCACATCGGCGTCCAGCTCACCGGCCGCTAGCAGCAGTTCCGCGGAGACATGGTGAAAGGCACCAACCACGGTGCTGTCGGCTAGGAGCTCGTCGGCCTGTTGGGTGGCACTGCCATCGGCCACAGCGAGCGCAAAGGGGCCTCTCTCATCAAAACCGAGCGGATTCACGCAGTCGATCACGATCCGCCCGTCTAACGCGTCACGCAGCGACGCGAGAGTCACCTCATGTGCTGCCCAGGGAACGGCGAACACGACGAGTTCACTGTCACATGCATCGACGTTCGATGCGCCCGTGACTCCTTCGCCCAACATCTCGGCAGCGGCTCGCGCTCGCTGGAAGTCTCGAGAGCCCAGTCGCACCGAGTGTCCAGCGGCCGCGAGTCGGACGGCGAGGCCGCGACCGAGGGCTCCCGTTCCACCAATCACCCCGACCGAGCGTGGCCGGGGTGGAGGCTGTCGTTGGCCGCCGGTGGCGACACGCTCGTCCATGACCTGCATGGTCGCATCCAAGGTCCTGCGGCACCATGGGGGGCGTGGATATCAGTCGAGTGATGGTTCTGCGCGAGATTCTCGCGTCTTCGGGTTGGGTCGAACGCACCCAGGGATTCGCCCGGACGATGCGTCGTCGGACCACCGAACCGGGCGGTTTGTTGCTTGTCGGCACCCCCGAGGCCGAGCCCTGGCACCTCGCGGCACACCTCGATGATGAGTCACGTTTGGCCGGAACACCCCAGCTGAGCCCTACTTTGGTTCGCTATCAGGTACCGCAGAATGCCCCTTCGCACCTTTCGGTGACGTTGGCCAGGCTCGAAGTCGCCCGCAAGGGTGAAACCGTCTTCGTCGTCAGCGAGGACGCAGCTCCCGAGATGCTGCTCGAACGCGCGTGGGATGCCCGAAAGCTAGGTGCGACGGTACTTTCGCTCGACGCCGGCGACGATGAACTGCACGGCGTCGCACACGAGTCGCTGGTCGTTCCGGCTGCAACAGAATCAACGCTATTGGTCCCTGAGCTTGATGTCGTCTCCTTCGACAGCGTGCAACATTTGGTGAGTGTCGCGGCCGGTGAAGCAGCGCAATCACCGTCGTCAACATCGGTACGTGAACGCATGGCGAAGCTGTTGGAACACATCGCAGGACCACGCATTTCGTGATTCGCGCATCGATGTTTTCGTCACACAGATCCACAGCTGTTCGAAATGAAGTGCGTGTAGGGCTCGCGTAATCGCGCAGTTGCCGACAGAATGTGTGACGCGACGTTCGCGACACGAACGCGCAATTGCACGCATGGTGCTGGCGTTACGACAGTGACGGTGGGATTGTGCAACCAAAGAGTTCGGCGAAGGGGCCGAACACTGACGCGTCAGGAGGCACAGGTGGCTGCCAAGTCCACCACGGCCAAGAAGGCAGCAAAGCGTTCAACTGCTGCCAAGCGGGCGACCAAGAAGTCGACCGCGAAGAGGGCCGCTGCAAAGCGCACGACGAAGAGGGC
>JAJAYM010000071.1 GCA_027117675.1 Actinomycetes bacterium
AGGCACAGCTGCAGCAGTGGCCCGAGTTCCGCTTGATCATGCTCGGTGTGCTGCTACTGGTCATCGTGGTCGTCATGCCACGGGGGCTGGTGCCGCTGCTGGCTGGAGGGCGGGAACGGCTCTCGCGATGGATGGCCGAGGACGAGGCAAAGGCCGAGCCGTCGCCCCGGGGGTAGTGCTCCGATTTTTTGTGACCTCAAGCTTGTCGGCGCTGACGGCCATCGGCCAGCCGGCAGCACCGCGGCGATGTGGCTCACAGTGAACGGCATTGAGCAGGGATACCCGCGCGGGGTTGGCCTTTAGAGCGTCGATGACAGCGAGGCAGTCCAGAGTCGGCTAGCCACCCCCGCGCGCATTGCGCACAGCCCGCACCGCCCCAGGCAGCGATCGAAGCCCCATCCTCAGCCTTCCCGCGTAGGCCTTGGTGAGTGCCAAGCCACCTGCTCCCACCGACGCATCCCGGAGGCGCATGGTCGCGGGCGACGGAAAGAGCCACCGTCCGACGAAGGCTGGCCGCTCACGCCACGGGCGCTGGAGCGCCTCTTCGAGGTGCACGGCCGTCCCGCTGGCTCCTTGGTTCCACAACGCCCAGTGGGCGGGTACCGGCACGGCCTCCAGCCCCAGCTCGCCGACAAGGTGCCGGGTCTCCTCAACGCATTCCAGGCCAACTCGAAACGCAGCCAAGGCGTCGAGCTCTTCAGCTAGCTCGCGAGACCGGGTGAACAGTTCGACGCCGCACAGTTCCCAGGCTCGTCGTTGGTCTTCCAGCACCTTCGGCGTCAGGGCTCCGCGCGCAGCGTGCAAGACGATGATGAGCAGTCGTGAGGGCAGATCGGGGAACCAGGCGGCAACCCCGCCAGTTTGTGCCTCGGTACGCCCGCTCCAAAGTGACTCGAACGCGACCCCTGGGTCGACCTCGATGCCAGGGAAGTAGTGGTGCAGGTCAACGGTGTGCCCACCTACCTGCGGGTCGGTACGAGTGAAGGTCACTGCGTGTGGTGTTCGTTCAGCGTCGTGGACGCCCTCTGCGTAGTCCACGAATCCTCGGCTCACGAGGGCAGCCACGGCGGCTTGGTACTGGCCCGGGGAGACCATGATGTCCGCGTCTGCCGACACCCGCTCCTCGCCCGGATACAGCCACTCGGCGATGGTCGGCCCCTTGATGACGAGGGCTCGAACGCCTGCCTCCCGCAGGCTCCAGCAGACTTCGGCGTGCAGAAGCTGGATCCAGGCCGCTGGACCGACCGGCACCGCCTCACTCTCTGTCACCGGGCCAGTATCCCGTCCCGCCCACACGCCTCAAGTGGATAACCCATTCGGCCGATTCAGGAATCAGTCGACAGGATCGGTACCGTGCATCCCGCAGGGCCTAAGATCTGTGATCGTTGGATCAACCGGGGGATAGGAATAGGCGTGGACGCTCAGGCAGAGACCGAAGGGCGCTTCGCGTTACCCACGCAGCGAGACGTCCTGCGCCTGGGAGTCGACGGTATCGCCTGGTTCTTGGGGATGTTCTTTGCGGCCTACGCACGCTTCGATTTCGACCTCGGTGATGTTGACGTCTGGCCGGTCCTAGGGTTCGCCCTCGTTGCCGTCACCCTGCAGTGGTTGATCGGCACTGCCCTCTTTCTGTACCGCGGCCGCTATCGCTATGGCAGCTTCGACGAGGTCTCCGGCGTCGCTACCACTGTGATGATCGTCGGAGTCCTTCTCGCCGTGATCGACCGGCTCATCTTCAACGTTCGCCCGGTCCCGGCCAGCACTCCACTGGTGGGAGCCTTCGTGGCCCTCGTGCTCATGCTCGGTGTGCGCTACATCTGGCGGGTTCGACTGGAACGCTCCACCCGTCCGGACGAATCGACCGCCACCAAGGTGTTGGTCTTCGGGGCCGGTGATGCTGGCTACCAGCTGGTTCAGTCGATGATGCGCGACCCGCAGAGTGCCTATCTGCCCGTCGGTCTCCTGGACGACAGCCCTCGCGTGCGCAATCTGCGCGTCCGAGGTGTGAGTGTGTTGGGAGGGCGCGCGGACATCTCCGCTGTCGCGGCTCAGACCGATGCGTCAGCCATCGTCATCGCGATCGCAAGCGCGAGCGCCGTGTTGGTGCGCGACATCAGCGAGATCGCCGACAACGCTGGCCTTGCGGTCAAGATTCTTCCCACGCTCGGTGAACTGATTGACGGCAAGGTGTCTGCCGCCGACATTCGCGACGTCAGCGAGGCGGACCTCCTCGGACGCCACGTGATTGAGACCGACGTCGAGTCGATCGCGCACTACCTGACTGGACGCCGGATCCTCGTCACTGGAGCGGGGGGGTCGATCGGCTCAGAGCTGTGCCGACAGATTCACCGCTTCGGACCCGCCGAGCTGATCATGCTTGACCGGGACGAATCGGCCCTGCACGCTGTCGAGCTTTCTATTCACGGTCGGGCCCTGCTGGATGACGACAGCACTGTTCTTGCCGACATTCGCGACGCCGATCGCATCCGTGAGGTGTTCATCGAGCGGCGGCCGCATGTGGTGTTTCATGCTGCCGCGCTAAAGCACCTCCCCATGCTTGAGCGAGCACCAGCCGAAGCCGTCAAGTCAAACGTCTGGGGAACGCAGAACGTGCTGGACGCCGCCGTGGCTGCCGACGTCGATCGGTTCGTGAACATCTCGACCGACAAGGC
>JAJAYM010000072.1 GCA_027117675.1 Actinomycetes bacterium
ATATCTTTGCCACCTTGTTGACGTCGGCGTTGTCAACGCCCTCGCCGTTGTTCTCGACCTGGCCACCGTGCACCTGCGGACCGCGGATCGAGGCGGCTGCGGCGACGGAGTTGAGCGCCACGAGAGCCAAGAAGAGGCCGCGATTGCGCCGCAGCAAGGTAACGACGTAGCGACGGACCGACTCGGGGCTCGAGACGGGCAGCTTGCCTTCCGTGCTCTTCTCGGTCTGGGCCAGTGACTCGGGGGGCTTCACGCGTCCTCCCCTCGTGTGACGGTCCATCGGTAGTCGGCGTTCTCGCGCAACAGCTGTCGGTGCTTGCCGGTGGCTTGGATCCGGCCGTCCTTCAGGAAGGCCACCACGTCGACGTGCTCAAGGAGTAGGGGGCTTGTGGTGAAGACCACCGTGGTGCGTCCGGCCCTGGCGTCACGGAGCCCGAGCCCGATCCGCGCTTCGGTGTGGGCGTCCACTGCGCTGGTTGGCTCGTCGAGGATCAGCACCTCGGGGTCGGCGACCAGCGACCTGGCCAGCGCGAGGCGCTGCCGCTGCCCTCCCGAAAGCGACCGACCACGTTCGGGGAGGTCGGTGGCGAGGCCGTCTGGCAATGCGTCGACGACGTCGAGGGCGGACGCCGAGGCCAGCGCATCCTCGACCGCGACTCGCCCAGTACGAGGGATGTCAAAGAGGTCTTCGGCCGCACCGGACAAGATCATCGGGTCTTTGTCCTGCACCAGAACCCGCTCGCGGACCGTCAGAAGTGGGAGGTCTTCTACCGGAGTCCCGTCTAGCGAAACGTCAGAGTCTCGGTAGCGTCCGAGCCGGTCGATCAGCACTTCGGACGCGTCCGGGTCGTTGGTGACGATGGCCGTCAGCAAACCCGGGGATACGACCAGTCCGCTCTGCGGATCGGTGATCTCGCCGGCGTCGGAGGTGGGCATTGGTGCACTCGCTTCGTCGCCTTCGTCGAACAGGCGCTCAAGTGTCATCACGGTGATGACGCGAGCTGACGCAACGCGGGCTGCGGTGAACTTGTGCGCCGCCTCGGTGATGGTGCGAAGCGGCAGCACGAGGAACGCGGTGTACCCGTAGAAGGCGACCAGTTGACCAACGGTCAGCTCGCCCTGCAAGGCAAGGCGCGCCCCCAACCAGGTGACGATGACGACGAAGAAGCCGGGGAGAAAGACTTGCATCGCGTCGAGGAGGGCTCGGATGTGGGCGGTGCGAACGGCGGCTGCCTGAACCTTCTTCGACTCGGCCTGGAAGCGGGCCAGGAAGAGGTCTTCGCCGCCGATGCCGCGCAGAACGCGCAGGCCAGCCACCGTGTCGGCGGCCAGCTCTTGGGTCAAGCCGAGGTGTACCCGCTGCTCGCGCTCGCGCCGCTCAAGAGGGCGCACGAGCGGAGCCACAGCCAGTGAGAGCAACGGGACGCCGACCAGCACGATCAGGCCCAGGGTTGCGTTGCTCGCGACCAAGATTGCGGCGACCACGAAGAAGGCGATGATGGCGCCGACCATGCGCGGGAGGATGTCGAGCGCGTTGCCGATTCGTTCGACATCGTTGGCTGAGGCGGCTACCACCTCACCGGTGGCGACCTGTTTGGGCAGGTCGGCGCCCAGGTGGGTGGCACGTCGGATGAGCAGCTGCTGAACGCGGGTGCCGGCCGTTACCCAGTTTGCGACGGCGTAGCGGTGCCGGACGAGCCCTGCACCGGCCTGGACCACGCCGAGGACCAGCACGACCCCGGCCCACTGGAGCACCTTCGCCTCGTCCTTCTCCGAGATGGCCTGGATCCCGGCGCCGAGGGCTCCGGGGATGAGCGCTTGGCCCACCATCCAGATGACGCCCCAGACCACTCCAAGGGCCAAGAGCTTCTTCTGTTGCCGACCGATCCACAGCAAGAAGCGCCCAGGCGTCGTGAGGACAGGGTCGCCGGGGTCGGTGTGGGGGAGGTTGTCGAGCAGCATGTTGCCCCCACGCTAGGGGAGAGGACCATCAGGCGGCCATTCACTTTCCCGCCGCGCGGCGGGGCACATTCGTGCGTCGGTAGGATCGGCAGGTGACTGCGGAGAGTTTTGACACCGTCCTCGTCGTCGACTTCGGCGCCCAGTACGCCCAGTTGATCGCCCGCCGAGTGCGCGAGGCCAAGGTCTATAGCGAGATCGTCCCGCACACCATGCCGGTGGCCGAGATGCTCGCCAAGAAGCCGGCGGCGATCGTCCTCTCCGGAGGGCCGAGCAGCGTCTACGCCGATGGCGCACCTCAGGTGGACGCCGGTCTGTTCGCGGCTGGGGTCCCCGCTTTCGGGATCTGCTACGGCTTCCAGGCGATGGCGCAAGCGCTCGGCGGTGAGGTGGCCAGGACCGGCACGTCTGAGTTCGGCGGCACACCGCTGAACATCGTCGACCGCGAGTCCACCCTCTTCGCGGACCTCCCGACTGAGCTCTCGGTCTGGATGTCGCAGGGCGACTCGGTGACCGTCGCGCCGCCGGGGTTTGCCGTCTCGGCAATGAGTGAAGGCGCTCCCGTGGCAGCGTTCGAAAGTGTCGAGAAGCGGATGGCTGGCGTGCAGTTCCATCCAGAGGTGATGCATTCGCAGCACGGCCAGCAGGTGCTCGAGCACTTCCTCTTCGAGATCGCCCGGTGTCGTCCGACCTGGACGATGAGCAACGTGATCGACGAACAGGTCGATGCGATCCGTTCACAGGTCGGCAGCAAGCTCGCCATTTGCGGCCTGTCCGGCGGCGTCGACTCAGCTGTAGCTGCGGCGCTTGTACAGCGTGCCATCGGTGACCAGCTCACCTGCGTGTTCGTTAACCACGGGTTGCTGCGCGCCGGTGAGGCCGAGCAGGTCGAGAAGGACTTCGTGTCTGCCACCGGTGTGCGGCTCAAGGTGGTGGACGCCGAGCGTCGCTTCCTGAACGCCCTCGCCGGCGTCATCGATCCCGAGCAAAAGCGCAAGGTGATCGGGCGCGAGTTCATCCGGGTCTTCGAGGACGCGGCGGCCGAAGTGGTGGCGGAGGCGGGGGCGCACGGTCAGCAGGTTGAGTTCCTTGTGCAAGGAACGTTGTACCCCGACGTCGTCGAGAGCGGTGGTGGCACAGGGACGGCGAACATCAAGAGCCACCACAACGTCGGCGGGTTGCCTGAGGACTTGCAGTTCAAGCTCGTTGAACCCTTGCGGGCACTCTTCAAGGACGAGGTTCGTGCGGTTGGTGAACAGCTCGACCTGCCCGCCGAGATCGTCTGGCGCCACCCGTTCCCTGGGCCAGGACTCGGGATCAGGATCATCGGCGAGGTCACCTTCGACCGCCTCGAGACCCTGCGCGCCGCCGATGCGATCGCGCGCGAGGAACTAACGCGCGCCGGGCTCGACGGTGATGTCTGGCAGTTCCCCGTCGTCCTGCTCGGTGACGTTCGCTCGGTCGGCGTCCAAGGGGACGGTCGTACGTATGGGCATCCGGTCGTGCTGCGCCCGGTGTCGAGCGAGGACGCGATGACCGCTGACTGGTCGCGGTTGCCCTACGACGTGATCGCGAAGATTTCGACGCGGATCACCAACGAAGTGCGGGAGATTAACCGGGTTGTGCTGGACGTGACGAGCAAACCGCCCGGCACGATTGAGTGGGAGTAGTACACCAAGGCCGACCTGCGGTTTTGCTGCCCACTGCAAAGCATCGGAACCATCAGGGCTGGTGGTGCATCAAGATGTCATGGTGCGGAGTCGACGGTTTCCGGGGTTCCTCCCGCTGCGACTGGCGTTAGGCACCTGCGTGCGGCGCGGGGACGACCCGAAAGACGGAGAGTGAGGACATCCGGTCGCGTCGGGTCATGGCTAGGGCCATCCGCTGGACCACCGATAGGGGGCTTTGTTCACTAGAAGAACGCACAGGTTGCTGTCGATAGTGCGCGACCAAACGCCGATCAAACCTTGATCGGGAGTCGGTGAAACAACACAGGTAGCGACCATCGGTGAAGACCACTCCAG
>JAJAYM010000073.1 GCA_027117675.1 Actinomycetes bacterium
CCGATGCCCCGACCGAGGCCACGTCGCTTCTCAGCCATGCTCGGCCCCCCCCTTCTCGCAGATCTCGCGTGCGGCTTCCAGGTAGGACAGTGCCCCACTGGACGTCGGGTCATAGGTCATCACCGTCTGGAGATGACTGGGGGCCTCACTGAGCCGCACCGAGCGAGGGATCGCCGCCTTGAGCACCCGGTCACCGAACAGGTCCCGGACCTGCTGTGCGACGTCGGAGGCCAGCCGGGTACGGCCGTCGTACATGGTCAGCAGCACGGTGGTGACAGTCAGTGGTGGATTCAAGTTGGCCTTGACCAGGTCCACGGTGCGCAGTAGCTGCGCCAGCCCCTCCAGGGCGTAGTACTCGCACTGGATGGGCACCATCACCTCGTCCGCCGCCACCAGCGCGTTGAGGGTAAGCAGCCCGAGGCTGGGCGGACAGTCGACAAGCACGAAGTCCGGCGGGTGATCAAGGCCGCCAAGGTAGGCCTTGAGCGATTTTCGCAGCCGGTACTCGCGGGCGACCTCCGGTACCAGCTCGATCTCGGCGCCTGACAGGTCGACGGTGGCAGGGACGCAGGTTACGCCAGGAAGGTCCGGGCACTGCGCCACCACGTCCGCGATCGGGGTGCCGTCCACCAGGACGTCGTAGGTGCCCGGCACATCGCCGTGGTGATCGACGCCCAGCGCCGTGGAAGCGTTGCCCTGCGGGTCGGCGTCGACGACCAGGACCGTCAGTCCCCCCTGTGACAGGGCGGCGGCCAGGTTGACGGTGCTCGTGGTCTTGCCGACACCGCCCTTCTGGTTGGCGAGCGTCATGATCCTCGGATAACTCGGCCGCGGTAGCGACCGTCCGACCAGAGCTATCCGCCGGCGGGCATCGTCGGCCAGTTGGGCGGCCAGTGGCGTGTCGTCGTCCCCCCGAGGCACGGACTCCGCAATCTCCTGGCGGTACCGGTCATCGCGCGAATCGCTGGGCTCGTCAACGGACTCCGTTTCACGTGAAACGGGCCAGGTGCGCTCAGGGACGATCCCTCCCGGGACGGTATCGGCCGGCATGACTGGTCCTCTCGCGAGTGGTTCCCTTCGGCGGCAGCCCTTCGGGTCGCCCTGAACCGACGCGGTGCTCTGACAACCGTTGGCACAGCACCGCCACGACCGGCGGCGTCAGAACACCCTCACCGAATCGTGCCACGGATGGCTCGCTCAGACCCCAAGCCACGAGGTCGATGACGGCGCCATCCAGTTCTTCCGCTGCCCGCTCCCCCTTCACCGCCACCACGAGCCCGCCTGGGCGGCACCAGCGCACGCACCATGGCAAGAGGCGGCCCAGTGGCGCCACTGCCCGGCTCACCACCACGTCGGCGGGAACCGGATTCAGATCTTCCGCCCGACCGTGGTGAATGGATACCCGGGTTTTCAGGTCAAGCTGGTCGACGACCTCCTGCAGCCACGTCACCCGACGCTGCAGCGGTTCCACCAGGTGGATCCGGAGGTCGGGGCGTGCGATGGCAATCGCGACTCCCGGCAGCCCGGCACCGCTGCCGATATCGACAACCACACCGGCCTGGGGCAATGCCGTGACAACAGCAACGGAGTTAAGCAAGTGCCGCGACCAGATCCGCCCGGCTTCACGTGGACCGATCACGCCACGCCTCACCCCCATGGTCGCCAGAAGTTCCGCATACTGCACCGCTGCGGCCAGCCCGGCCCCGAAGAGGCCACCAGCGACCGGCGGTGGTCGGCTCGCGTCTTCGTCCGGCGCCTCGGCGGCGGCACCAGATGCCACCCATCCCGCTGTTGGGCACACCGACTCCGTCCTGCCGACTGACTGATTGTCCCTGGACGGAAGCACCACGTCAGCGCCGCTCTATTGCTACCGGATCGATCCGTTTCACGTGAAACGACGCAACCTCAACCGGCAGAGACGACAACGTGACGGCTCGGCTCGACACCCGCGGACTCGCTGCGCAGCCCCGCATCCGCGACCAGGTCGTGGACAACTTTGCGTTGATAGGCAGGCATCGGCGCCAACTCGACACTGGCAGCCCCACCCCGGACCTCGGCGATGACCCGTTCCGCCGCCGCCGCAGCCTCACGACGTCTCGACTCACGCCAGCCACCGATGTCGAGCACGAGCCGGGTCCGTTCGCCCGTCACCGCCTGGACGGCCATCCGCGTGAGCTCCTGCAAGGCCTCCAACACCTGCCCGTCCCGGCCGACCAACCGCTGCAGCCGCGCCTTGCCGTCACCGTCACCTTCGATGGCCAGGGATGCGCGGCCGTTCTCGACGAAGATATCGATGTCGCCGTCCAGATCGACGATATCGAGCAGCTCCTCGAGGTAATCCGCCCCGGCGTCTCCTTCGGCTTCCAACTGCTTGAGCCGATCTGCGGGCTTGTCCGATGCCACCGGCGTGCCCGTTCCGGCCGCATCGATGGCAACCACCGTGGGGCCCACGCCGAGCCCACCGGACACGTCCGGCTCCTCTAGCGTTGCTGCTGTCCCGGGAGCTGAATCCACCCCTATGTTGCTCATGCCAGCCCCTTCCTGCTCACGATTCATCTCGTCCTGCCACACCCGGTCCGCCTACGCCCGCGGGCCGCGAAACTAGCTCCGCTTGCGTTCTGAGCGCGACGCCCGCTTCGGTTGCTGCCGCTGCCGGATCACCGGGACAGGGGCCTCGACCGGTGCCGGTTCCAGGCCGGGCTTGACCAAGTTGGGCCGCCCCAGCTCCGGTGCGGTACCGGCCCCTCCCCCCCGCTCGGCCTTGCGCCGTGCCCTCAGGGCCTGCCGAACCTCGAGTGCCTTCTCGGCCGGTGAGCCGGGCGCCGGCATATTCCGGATGACAAGGAACTGCTGCGTGGTCGAAAAAAGGTTGGTCACCAGCCAGTAAAAAAGCACTCCCAAGGGGAATCCTATACCGCTCACTGCGAACACACCCGGCAACACGTACATCAAAATCTTCTGCTGCTTGGCAAACGGGCTGTCCAATGCCGCCGGCGGCATGTTCTTCATGAACAACTGTCGCTGCGACCAGAACTGGCTGGCCGTCATGAGCACGACGAGGAGGATCGCGATGACGCGGGTCTGGAGGGTGTCCGCTCGCAAGAATGTGTCCGAGATCTCGGCACCGAAGATGGTCGCACCGTTTGCCTGGGCGACCAGATCGTCGGTCAACGGCCCGATGGACCGCTCACGCGAGATGCCGTTCAGCACGTTGAAAAGAGCAAAAAAGATGGGCATCTGCAGCAGCAGTGGGAGGCAGGACGCGAAAGGATTCACCTTCCTCGTCTTGTACAACTCCATCGTTTCCTTGGTGAGCTTCTGCCGCGATTCCTGATCTGTCTTTCACTTGTACTTATCATAGATCTTCGAGACCTCAGGCTGGATCAGCTGCATCTGCCGAGAGGAGCGGATCTGCTTCACGAACAGCGGGATGAGCAGCGAACGGATGACCAGGACCAGGCCCACGATCGACAACACCCAGGTCCAGCCGCCGCCCGCGGGCAGACCGATCGTCGTGAACAGCTGGTGCCAGGTCACGACGATCCACGCAACGGCCAGCTCGAGTGGATAGAGGACGGTGTTGAGGAAGTCGGTCATCGCGTGGGCACTCCTAGTCCAGCCCGCACCGCGGGGTCGTCAGCAAACGGCTGGTCCGAGCGCCCATGCCGAGCACGCGCCGGTACCGGGTCGTAC
>JAJAYM010000074.1 GCA_027117675.1 Actinomycetes bacterium
AGACTCACCGCATGGCCGGCCGCATCCGTAACGACGACGTCGCACGGGTACGCGACATGGCCGGCATCGCCGAGGTGATTGGCGACCACGTCACCCTGCGGCCTGCAGGGGGAGGCAGCCTCAAGGGGCTTTGCCCGTTCCACGAGGAGCGCAGCCCGAGCTTTCACGTCACGCCCGCGAAGGGCCTCTACCACTGCTTCGGCTGCCAGGTCGGCGGCGATGTCATCGACTTTCTTGAGCGGATCGAGCACCTCACCTTTCAGGAGGCGGTCGAGAAGCTCGCCGCCCGGTTCGGCATCGAGCTGCGCTACGAAGACTCCGGCGCCGGCCCCCGCCGCCCCCAGGGTGAGCGCACCCGGCTGCTCGAGGCGCACAAGGCAGCGGCGGCGTACTACGCCGAGCAACTGGGCAGCGCCGAGGCCGTGGTCGGACGTCAGTTTCTCGACGAACGAGGCTTTGACGCCGCCGCCGCTGCGCACTTCGGCGTCGGCTTCGCCCCCAACTCGTGGGACACGCTCACCCGCCATCTGCGCAGCAAAGGCTTCACCGACCGCGAGCTCACCGTCGGCGGGCTGAGCAAAGAGGGACAGCGCGGCCTCATCGACCGGTTCCGCGGACGATTGGTCTGGCCCATCCGCGATATCACCGGCGAAACGATCGGCTTCGGCGCGCGCAAGCTACTGGAGGACGATCAGGGCCCCAAGTACCTCAACACCTCAGAGACGCCCATCTATCGCAAGAGCCAGGTGCTCTACGGCATCGACCTCGCCAAGCGCGCCATCGCGCAGCAACGCAAGGCAGTGATCGTCGAGGGCTACACCGACGTCATGGCGTGCCACCTCGCCGGTATCGAGACGGCGATCGCCACCTGCGGTACCGCTTTCGGCGGCGACCACGTCAAGATTCTGCGACGCCTACTCATGGACAACGACACGTTCGGTGGGCAGGTGGTCTTTACCTTCGACGGTGACGCGGCGGGTCAGAAGGCGGCGATGCGCGCGTTCGAGGACGACCAACGCTTCGTCGCTCAGACCTTCGTCGCCGTCGAGCCGCATGGTCTCGACCCGTGCGAACTGCGCCAGAAGCACGGTGACGCCGCGGTCGTTGCGCTGGTCGACAAACCTGTTCCGCTCTTCGAGTTCGCCATCCGCAGCGTGCTCGCCGGGCAAGACCTCGAACAGCCAGCTGGACGCGTCGCGGCGCTGCGTGCGGCGGCGCCGGTGGTCGCGCAGATCCGTGACCACTCGTTGCGGCCCGAGTACGCACGTTCACTGGCTGGTTGGCTCGGCATGGAGATCAAGCCGGTGCAGGATGCTGTGACCCAGGCGAATCGCGCGCTGAAGCAACAGAACGGCCCACGAGCCCAGTCTGCGCAACAGGCGACGGCCGCCACAGAGGCCGCTGCGCCTACACCACGGGCGGTCCCCCGACCTGACCCGAACGAGCGCCGACTGGTCGGGCCACGTGAGCTGCTGAAACTGGCAGTCCAGCATCCGGGTCGGCTGGACGCGTCGTTCGACGCACTTCCGGCGAACATGTTCAGCCACCCGGCCTACGTGCAGGTACGGACGATCATCACGACTGTCGGGGGAGTGGCAACTGCTGACGGCTCATGGATGCAGAGACTCACGGACGCTGCTCCTGACGACTCGGTGCGGTCGGTCATCAATGAGCTCGCGGTCGAGCCGATCCAGGTAGAAGAGCAATCACTCGACCGCTATGCGCGTGAGCAGCTAGGGCGTGCCCACGAACAAGTTCTCACCTTGCAGATCGACGAGCTGCGATCGAAGATGCAGCGCTTGGAGTCAGAAGATCCGGCTGCTCACTCGGCCGCATTCGCCGACCTGGTTGCGCTGGAGACCGACCGCCGCAAGATCCGCGAGGTGGCATTCGGTGGCGACTGAGGCATCCCTCCCGTGAAGTGGCGCAAGCAGCCACTGGACTCTGAAGTACGCGCTCGATTGGCACTCCGTCCCAAGGAGCGGATCATCGTGTGGGTGGACGACGGCGCCGGACGCCTCATCGTGGCGTCCGAGAGCGCGCGGCATCTGCAACGGGTGCCGCCGGATTACGCGCGCGTCGGGTGGGACCAGATCGAACATGCCTCGTACGAGGCGGGGGTGCTCAGCGTCACACTGACCCCTGATCTTGACTCGGCGACTCTGCGCGTGCCGGTGGGCGAGGGCCGAGAGCTCCCGGTCGTCGTGCGAGACCGGGTGACGGCCAGCATTGTTGTGGACCGGTTCGGGCCGCTCGACGGTGAGGCTGGCGTTCGGAGCGTTGGACGCCGAGCGCACGACGGGATGATTACCTGGCGCACCGACGTGGACTCTCGTCTGTCGTCGCGGCCAGGGACGCTCGAGGCGGCGGAGCAGCTGCTGGCGGAGGCGCGCGCGGAGGTCGGGGACTCCCGAGCGCCGTGAGGGAGCCCGCGGGGCGGCTGGTATTGTCGGCGGGCCGCAACGGCGACCTTCCCGCGTAGCTCAATTGGCAGAGCAGCCGGCTGTTAACCGGCAGGTTATTGGTTCGAGTCCAATCGGGGGAGCCAGCAAAGACAAAGCCCCAGGTCACAGGCCTGGGGCTCATGTCATTCTGGGATCACGATGTCGTTTGACAGCAGCCGCGACAGAAGCGCGGTTCACGATCCGTGCAACTCGTCGCGGACGTGTATCCCGCTGCCGGAGTTTGAGTTCTTGCGACGGCCTCAGG
>JAJAYM010000075.1 GCA_027117675.1 Actinomycetes bacterium
CACTGGACGGCTCGTCCGTCGTCCGGATGTCCACCACAGCGCCTCTGCTCGAAGCCGATGCGGCGGGCCGCCAGCTCGCCGCTCGGCTCCTCGACAGCGGCGTACCCGCCACATCAAGGGAACACCTGTGAGTACACGTACGACCAAGAAGAAGCCAGTCGGTAGCGTTGCATTCGTTGGCGCCGGGCCCGGTGACCCCGAACTGCTGACGCTGCGAGCGGTCGAAACGCTGCGCCGTGCCGACGTCGTTGTCGTCGACCAGGACGCGTCGTGCGCGGCTGTTGCCGCCTATGGGCCAGCCGAGGTCGAGATTGTCGACGCCTCGTGCGGGCAGGACGGCCAGCCGCTTACGCACGCAGCTCGCGCCAAACTGGTGACGACTGCCGCGAAGAAGGGTGGCTTCGTCGTGCGCTTGATGGACGGCGACCCCGCGCTCTTCCACGGCTTCGCCGAGGAAGCTTTGGCGTGCGAAAAGAACGGCATCACCTTCGAGGTCGTGCCAGGTGCCTCGACTGTGACGTCGGTTTCGACGTACGCCGGCGTCCCGCTGACTACAGCGAAGACGCGTGCGGTCCACGTGGTCTCGGCCGCTGAGGCAAAGCCGGATTGGTCGACGCATACCGACGTGCACACCACGGTGGTCGTGCTCGGCGGTGCCACGCGCGTTGCCGATGCTGCCGCCGGTCTGGCTGCTGCCGGCCGGGCCGCTGACACCGCGATCGCCGTGACGTCGAAAGGTTCGGTGACCGAGCAGAAGACGATCGTGTCGACCCTTGAGCACGTTGCCAAAGAGCTGAAGGCGGCCAAGCTTCCTGAGCCGATGCTCGCCGTGGTCGGCGAAGTAGTAGAACTGCGCAACCGGCTGTCGTGGTTCGAGTCGAAGCCGCTCTTCGGGTGGCGGGTGCTGGTTCCGCGCACCAAAGAGCAGGCTGCGTCCCTCTCGGATCAGCTGCGCCGCTATGGCGCGGTGCCCGTTGAGGTGCCGACCATCTCCGTCGAGCCACCGCGGACTCCGCAGCAGATGGACCGTGCCCTGCACGGCCTGGTCTCAGGTCGCTACCAGTGGATCGCCTTCACCTCGGTGAATGCGGTGCGCGCGATCCGCGAGAAGTTCGAGGAGTACGGTCTCGACGCTCGTGCCTTCGCCGGCATCAAGGTGGCTGCGGTCGGTGAGCAGACAGCGGCCTCGCTCGTAGCGTTCGGCGTCAAGCCCGACCTTGTCCCAACGGGCGACCAGTCGGCCGCGGGTCTGCTCGAAGACTGGCCCGCCTACGACGACGTGTTTGACCCGATCAACCGGGTCTTCCTACCGCGCGCAGACATCGCCACCGAGACACTCGTCGCTGGGCTGATCGAGCTCGGCTGGGAGGTCGAAGACGTCACCGCCTACCGCACGGTGCGCGCCGCACCCCCGGCGGCGGAGATCCGCGAGGCGATCAAGACCGGTGGCTTCGACGCCGTGCTCTTCACGTCGTCCAGCACCGTGCGCAACCTGATCGGCATCGCTGGCAAGCCGCATGCCACCACGGTGGTCGCGTGCATTGGTCCGGCTACGGCTAAAACTGCCGAGGAGCACGGTCTGCGCGTCGACGTCCTGGCCGACAAGCCAGCGGTTGATGTTCTGGCCGAAGGGCTGGCTCACTTCGGTGGCGCGCAGCGACTTGCCGCGCTGGATGCTGGCGAAACTGTGTGGCGTCCGAGCCTGCGTCGTGGGGCGGCGCGCCGCAAGGCGAGCAAGTAGCGATGGCGTTTTCTACCGACCGCCCGCGGCGATTGCGGCGTACCGCTGCGCTGCGGCGGTTGGTGGAGCAGACGCGGCTACATCCGGCCGATTTCGTGCTGCCGCTCTTCGTCAAGGAGGGTCTGGCGGAGCCGCAGGATGTGGCGTCCATGCCGGGGGTGCAGCAGCACTCGCTTGAGTCGTTGCGCAAGGCTGCCTCCGAGGCGGTGAGCGCCGGTGTGGGCGGGCTCATTCTCTTCGGGATTCCGGAGACCAAGGATGCAACCGGAACCGGGGCTGATGCCGAGGCCGGCATCGTGCAGCAGGCGTTGCGTGCGCTGCGCTCCGACTTGGGTGACAGCACAGTGCTGATGGCTGACTTGTGCCTGTGCGAGTACACCGACCACGGCCACTGTGGGCCGATGACGTCCGATAGTGCAACGGTCGATAACGACGTGACACTGATGCGCTACGCCTCGGTAGCGCGCGCACAGGTGGAAGCTGGCGCCGACGTCATCGCGCCGAGCGGGATGATGGACGGCCAAGTGGGCGTCATCCGGGACGCGATTGACTCTGCCGGCTACGCCGACCGCGCGATCTTGGCGTACGCGGCGAAGTACTCGTCGGCGTTCTACGGTCCGTTCCGGGACGCGGCCGAGAGCACGCCGTCATTCGGTGACCGTCGCGGATATCAGATGGATCCGGCCAATGCTGACGAGGCGCTCCGCGAGGTCTTCGCCGACATCGAGCAGGGCGCGGATGCCGTGATGGTCAAGCCCGCCGGGCCGTATCTCGATGTCATTGCGCGCGTCGCGTCAGTGGTCGACCTGCCGGTGGCTGCGTACCAGGTGAGCGGTGAGTACGCGATGCTCGAGGCTGCCGCCGCGAACGGCTGGATCGAGCGCGAGCGCGCAATCGTCGAGTCAGTGACCGCGATCAAGCGCGCAGGCGCTCAGACGATCCTGACGTACTGGGCCACCGAGCTGGCTGCGTCGCTGCGCTGACACCTCGCGGATGTTCGGCGACGTGGACCGGAGCAGGCACCTCGAACATTCGAGGGAGAGCCCGGTCGGTCAGGATTGTTCCGGGGTGACGTCGCGAATCGGGCCCGTGGTTTCGTGTTGGAACCGCCACGGTGGCCGGATGCTGCCGGTCAGTCTTGCGGGCCTTCGGGCCGATACCTGTCGTCCGCCGAGCGGGCGGAAAGCGCGCTGTAGTCGTCAACGTGACGGTGGGATCGACCATCACCGGCCAGGCCCGCTCGGGCGCATCGACCCACGCATCGGAGATCTTGACGTCCAACCGATACGTGTCGCCGTCGGTGAGCAGATCAGCGGTCACCGCTGGCTCGGCTCCGTCGGTGGTGGCAGTGTCACCGCGGCTGTCCTCGGCGAACACCTCCCCAAACCCGAACACAGACTCGCCCTCAGCGTCGAACACCGTGACCGCACCATTGTCGGAGGTGCGAACCGTGGCTCCCTTGCTGGTCGAAATGTCGAAGCCGAAGGCTCGCTGCGTTTTGGGGTCGGCCAAGATCACGGTCTCTTTCACCCCTTGACCCAGCACCTGATAGGCCACATCTACCCCCACGAACACGTCCCGGTAGATGATCGTGTTGCCTTCGATGACAACTTCACCAGCAGCGGCACCAGCGAGCGCGAAACTCACCCATGTGTCCCCCGAGCGCAGCTGCACCCCACCGTCGCTCAACGACTTCGAGAACAGGGTGTCGACCAGTCCGGCCCGGTTCTCCCACGCAAACCCCGACTCGTCGGAGTCGACCACTGTCGGGTCGATTTTGTCCCAGTCGCCCTGGCGGTCCTGGTAGCTGACGGGGCTCTGCGAAGGGGCGCCGCCTCCCGGTCTGCTGTTCTTCATGAAGCCGTGGCAATGCTGAGGCCTATGCCGAGGCCTTCGCACAGTGGGATCCCTCGCCAGATGCTCAGTTGTGGGGGTCGGTTGAGGGCGACGCTGTGGACGCTGAGTGAGGCGAGGTGAGATCCGATGGGTGCGGTTTGACCCAGCCGAGGGATCGTCGGCAAACAAGCGCCGACCGGCGATCATCGTCAGCAACAACGGAGCTAACCGCGCGGCTGAGCGTCATGGGCGAGGCGTGGTTACCGTCGTTCCGGTTAGTTCGAACACAGCCACCGTCTTCCCGTTTCAGGTGCTGGTTCCCTTGGACGCATCAGGCCTAAAACAGGACAGCAAGGCACAGTGCCAACAAGTCCGCTCCGTTTCGGTCATGCGGATCGGTGGTGTGATCGGAACGCTTTCCACCGACCTGATGGACGCCATTGATGGCGCGCTGAAAGTTCACTTAGGCCTGGAGTAGGGGAACCTGCTGTTCATCGTTCACCGTGGTATCAAAGTGGTATCGTTTCTCTATGGCCATGACATTGAGACTGTCCGACGAGGAATCAGCTGCCCTCCGCGAGTATGCAGAGGCGGAGGGGCGTTCGATGCAGGAGGTGGCTCGCGCCGCGGTGCGGGAGTACATCGAGGCCCGTGATCGGGCCGTTCGAATCGATGAGGTCCTGGACCGGCAACTGCCCAGGTACGCCGATGCGTTGCGGCGACTCGGGGAGTGACCGAGGTCAGCTACCTCAGCCTCGACGACCTGCTACACGTCGCTGCTCGCACGCTGCCAGAGGTGCAGGTGCGCGACTTGGGCGGGCTGGCGTCCGCAGCGGCGCGTCCGCAGATGACGGCCTTTGGCGCGGACGCCTACCCCTCACTGCTCGACAAGGCAGCGTCTCTCTGCCACTCGATCGTGCGCAACCATCCGCTCGTCGATGGCAACAAGCGACTGGGACTGGCCGCCCTGATCGCTTTCCTCGGCCTGAACGGTCAGGAACTCACTTTCAGCAACGACGAGGCGTACGACCTGATCATCGCCATCGCGACAAGTGAGCTGGACGACGTGACCTCGATCTCAG
>JAJAYM010000076.1 GCA_027117675.1 Actinomycetes bacterium
ACGCGTGACCGCTGCCCGCCGGAAAGCGGTCCAACGCGGTCGCCTTCACGCCCTGTGAGGCGGACGGCACCGATTACGCGGTCGACGTCCGCCGTCGGTTTCCCAAGAATCTTGACGAAGTAGCTGACGTTCTGGGCGGACCGTCAGATCGGCGTAGACGGACGCGTCTTGCGTCATGTACGCGACCCGCCGACGCAGTTCCCCACCCCCCGCCGGCAACCCCAGAACAGTCACCGTGCCACCAGCCACCTTCTGAACTCCCGCGATGGAGCGGATCAGGGTGGTCTTGCCTGAACCGCTCGGGCCCAACAGTCCGGTGATCCGACCGGGAACTATTCGTGCAGTGAAACTCGGCAACACGGTGACGCCGCCACGGATGAGCCGAAGGTCGTGGCACTCGATGGAAGGTGTCCCACTCGTCATCGGTGCTCGGACTCGACGGGTGGTTGCGAAATACCGGTGGCCAGGTTCAACCGCGTGAAGGCGAGCGCTTCAGCGAGGTCGTTCTCCCGTTCCTCGCGGCTCGTGCAGCGACGGGTGTTGACCTCGAGGACCACGTGCCCGGTGTAGTCGACATCGGCGAGGTATTCCAGGAGTGCAGCGCAGGGCTGGATGCCTCGTCCAGGCACGAGGTGCTCGTCTTTGGCGGCGCCGGAACCGTCACCCATGTGCACGTGCGCGAGTCGATCACCGAGGACGCGCGCCATCGCCATCGCGTCGTCGCCGGAGACCGACGTGTGCGAGAGATCGAGTGTGACCGAGGTGTAGTCCTCGTCGGTGGGATCGTGATCAGGCAGGTATGCCTGGATCTCTCGGTTGCGCGCGCGCCACGGAAACATGTTCTCGACGGCGAACCGCACATCTGTCTCGTCATTCATCGCGGCAACGCCGCTGACGAAGGCCTTCGCATAGTCGCGCTGCCAGCGGAAGGGGGGATGGACGACCACGACGGACGCCCCGAGCTGCTCAGCAGTGCGTTGCGCCGTCTGCAGCTTTCCCCAAGGTTCGGTGCCCCAGACACGCTGAGTGATCAGGAGGCACGGCGCGTGAATCGCCACGATCGGTAGTTCGTGGTAGTCCGACAACCGTTGCAGCGCCGAGACGTCTTGGCTGACCAAATCCGTCGAGACCATCACCTCGATCCCGTCGTAACCGAGCCGCGCAGCCATCTCGAACGCAGTCGCTGTCGACTCCGGGTAGGCCGACGCCGTCGACAGCGCAACCTTCGCGCGAGGGACGCGGACCGTCGATCCCTTCGACGACACCGTCACTGACCCATCCAGTCAAGGCGGCGCAGGATGACGCCTTCGCGGAGCGCCCAGGGGCAGATCTCCAGCGACTTGGCTCCCACCGCGTCCATCACCAACTCGGCCACGATCGCACCCGCGAGCAGTTGCGGCGCCCGACCGGGCGAGATCCCGGGCAGTTCAACACGTTGGCGGACCGACATGCGGGCCAGTCTGGGAACCCAGTCTGCGAGTGCTTCACGATGCAGGTGTCGCCGGACGTTAGGGCCGGCCGAACTCGGAGCCGCACCGGTCAACCGAGCGAGTTGCTTGAAGGTCTTCGACGTCCCCACCACGTGCGAGGCGCTAGCGGTGACCGCCAGCACTGCACTCTGCTCGGCCAGAAGGTTGCGCACGTGCTTACGCAGGTGCTTTACCTCGCCGGGCGACGGCGGGTCACCGTGCAAGAAGGCACGGGTCAGACGTCCCGCACCGAGCGGAAGCGAGAACGCGGCATCCGGCTCCTCGGTGTTCCCGATTCCGACTTCCAGCGAGCCGCCGCCGATGTCGAGGACGAGGACGCGACCACTTGACCAGCCAAACCAGCGCCGCACAGCGAGGAAAGTCAACCTTGCTTCCTCCTCTCCCGTCAGCACCTCAAGATCGACACCGGTCGCGCTACGGACCGCTTGGAGCACCTCGTCTCCGTTGGACGCCGCGCGCACGGCAGACGTCGCGAACGCCAGCATCTCTTCGGCCCCGACCTGCTCGGCGATCTTGGCTGCTTCCGCGACGAACTCAGTAAGGGCAGCAACACCAATCTCAGCAATGCCTCCGTCGTCATCGAGGAACTCGGCGAGACGCAACTCGGTCTTGTAGGAGTAGGCCGAGCGAGGTGCCGCACCATGGTGCGCGTCGACGACCAGAAGGTGCACGGTGTTCGAACCGACGTCCAGAACCCCCAGCCGCACACCGTCGCTCGTTCCAACGTCCATGCCGCTGACGCTACCCGCCCTGTCAGGCCGTACGCTGACCCCGTGCCTGAAGTGAACCTCAACTTTCCCCGTGCATGGGTGGAGTTCACTGACCCCGTCGACGACGGCCAAGTCTTCCGCTGCGACCTCACCTGGTTGACCAGCAACTGGATGTGCATCTTCGGCTCAGGATGTAAGGGCATCTACGCCGACCGCCCCGACGACGGGTGTTGCACCCTGGGCGCTCACTTCTCCGACAAGGCTGACGAGAAGCGCGTCAAGCAATGGGCCAAGGAACTAGGCCCCGACGACTGGCAGTACTACGGCACCGAGAAGGTCACCGAGAAGGATGAGGACGGCGGCCGCAAGACGCGCGTCGTCGACGGTGGGTGCGTCTTCTTGAATCGCCCAGGCTTTCCGTCGGGTACGGGATGTTCGCTGCACAAACTGGCGCTCGACCGCGGCGTCAGCATCGTCAAGACCAAGCCCGATGTGTGCTGGCAGCTGCCGACTCGCCGCACCTACCGTCACGTAGACCGGCCGGATGGAACCGAGTACCTCGAGATCATTGTTGGTGAGTACGAGCGAGCTGGGTGGGGGGCGGGCGGCCACGATCTTGACTGGTACTGCACCAGCAACACCGAGGCGCACGTCGGTACCCGACCGGTCTACCTCAGCAATCGTGACGAGTTGGTCGAGCTGATGGGTGAGGCCGCGTACGCCGAACTCTGCCGGCTCTGCGAGGACCGCCTCGCTGGCGGCAACCGACCAGCCCCGCACCCGGCAACGGTCGAGGCCGCCGCACTTGCCGCCGCCGCCGCCAAGAAGACCACCGCCAAGGGGGCCACCGCCAAGAAGGCCACCAAGGCCAGCCGGCCCGCCCCCTCTCGCAAGGCATCGCGCAAGCGCTAGCGAAGGCCATGTGGGTGCAGGAAGTGTTGCCAGCACAGCAGTTACCGCACCCATACGCCCCTGTCGGAGGCGTGTCCTAGTGTCCTGGCCATACCTAGGAGGTACCAGTGACCGGACCATTGCGGCCCGCAGCCAAGAAGACCCGCGCCGAGTACCGGTGCGCCGACTGCGGCTGGACGACCACTAAGTGGCTCGGCCGCTGTGGTGAGTGCCAGGCATGGGGAACGGTCGACGAAACCGGCCCCAAGGCACGCGGAGTCACCGCCGGTCCGGTGAGCACCCCAGCGCGTCCGATCCTCGAGGTCGACGTCGATGCGGCTCGCAGCCGCAGCACCGGGGTCGACGAGCTTGACCGCGTCCTGGGTGGCGGCCTCATTGCCGGCGCCGTTGTCCTGCTGGCCGGCGAGCCTGGCGTCGGCAAGTCAACGCTCCTCCTCGACGTCGCAGCGCGATCCGCACGCGCAGGCGTCACCACCCTCTACGTCACCGGTGAGGAGTCCACCGCCCAGGTCCGTCTACGGGCCGACCGGATCAACGCAGTCCACGCAAACCTCTGGATCGCGGCCGAAACCGACCTGGCCGCGGTGCTGAGCCAAATCGACGCTGTCGGTCCTGGGTTGCTGGTCTTGGACTCGGTGCAGACGGTGTCAACGCCGGAGATCGATGGCGCACCCGGCGGCGTCACCCAGGTGCGAGAGGTGGCGACGACCCTCATCCGACTTGCCAAGGAGCGCGCCATCGCCACGGTCCTCGTCGGCCATGTCACCAAGGACGGCTCGGTGGCGGGGCCACGCCTGCTTGAGCACCTCGTCGACGTCGTGCTCACCTTCGAGGGTGACCAGCACAGCACGCTCCGCATCGGAAGAGCGACGAAGAATCGGTTCGGCCCCACCGACGAAGTGGGCTGCTTCGTGATGAGCGACCACGGCATCGACGGCGTCGTCGACCCAAGCGGCCTCTTCATCGGCCGCCACACCTCACCCGTCGCTGGAACCTGCGTCACCGTGACCCTCGAAGGACGCCGGCCACTGGTCGCCGAGGTGCAGGCACTCGTGTCACCGACCACTGCCAACAATCCACGCCGTACCAGCGCCGGCATCGACTCGTCCAGACTCGCGATGGTCGTTGCCGTTTTGACCCGCCGGGGTCGGATGCCGCTCGCCGCCTCAGAGATCTACGCCGCCACCGTTGGCGGCGTACAACTTCGCGAGCCAGCCTCCGACCTCGCGTTGACGATGGCACTGGCGAGCGCATGCATGGATCGTCCGCTCGCCCCCGACCTCGTGGCCTTCGGCGAAATCGGGCTGGCCGGCGAGGTGCGCACAGTCTCCGGTATCGAGCGGCGGCTCACCGAAGCCAGCCGGCTGGGGTTTCGGCGAGCGATCACACCTCGCTACGACGGTCCGGTGCCCGATGGCATCACCATCTCTCCCGTTGCCGACATCCACGACGCGCTGGCGATCGCGCTCCAAGAGGTCGCGCACGGCTAGACTCGCCGCACGGAGGCCGCTTGGGCGCGTGTCCGTGACCTTTGTGATCCCAGCGAGCGTGAGAGTGGTCCGTGGCAACCAGCGACAAAGCGGTGGCAAGCGACGCCGACGCGCAGTTGCTCGTCACGCTGGCGACGGTTGCCCCTGGCACCCAACTACGTGACGGTCTCGAACGAATCTTGCGCGGACGCACCGGTGGACTGTTCGTTCTCGGCTACGACAAAGACGTCGAAGCCCTCTGCAGCGGCGGTTTCACCCTCGACGTCGAGTTCTTGGCCACCCGGCTCCGTGAGCTGGCCAAGATGGACGGCGCCATCATCCTCGGGCCGAACGCGACCACGATTCACCGAGCCGCCGTCCACTTGATGCCAGACCCGAGCATCAACTCCGACGAGATGGGTACGCGTCACCGAACGGCAGAGCGGGTCGCCAAGCAGACCGGCTACCCGGTGATCTCAGTCAGCCAGTCGATGAACATCATCGCCCTCTATGTGGCTGGACGCCGCTACGTCCTCGAAGACTCGGCGGCCATCCTGTCCCGCGCCAACCAGGCGCTGGCCACCCTGGAGCGCTACAAGATGCGCCTCGACGAGGTGTCCGGCACCTTGTCTGACCTTGAGATCGAAGACCTTGTCTCGGTGCGCGACGTCACCGTCGTCGCCCAGCGCCTCGAGATGGTGCTCCGGATCGCCCGCGAGATTGACGGATACGTTGTCGAGCTCGGATCGGACGGCCGGCTGCTTTCACTGCAGCTGGTCGAGCTCATCGGAGGCGTCGACACCGACCGAGAGCTCGTCGTACGTGACTACCTGCCGTCCGGACGCCGCTCCCGCACCGTCGAGCGGGCGCTGGCCGATCTCGACGCACTCTCTGACGTCGAGCTGCTCGACCTCACCCTGGTGGCGAAAGCCCTGGGGTATCCCGGCGCCGCAGACGAGCTCGACGTCACGATCAGTCCCCGCGGCTACCGTCTGCTGGCCCGAGTACCCCGTCTCCCAGCAACGGTCGTCCACCCGCTCGTGGAGGACTTCGGCGGGCTACAGCGCCTGCTCGCCGCCAGCATCGACGACCTGCAGACCGTCGAGGGAGTCGGCGAAGCCAGGGCGCGAACGGTGCGCGAGGGCCTCTCCCGGTTGGCCGAGTCGAGCATCCTTGAGCGCTACGTCTGACGCCAGCCAACACCGAGCACAGGTTTAAGCGGTGCCGGAGGTCTCTAGACCCGCGAGCGCCCTCAGCTCGACCAGCATCACCGGCGCGCGGTCCTCAGGGCGACGAAGCACCCGCTTCACATAGGCGGGCAATCCGGCGGGCGCATCGCCATCCTCGACGACCAGCTCGTCGTCGCTGACGACGGCCAACACCCGGTCAACGGCAACGCCGTAGCTGCCACCGTCTAGTGGGTTCAGCACCAGAACGTCGCCCTCTTCACCCGGATAGGCGTCTGAGCGAAGATCGACCACCGGCAGAGGGTCGCTCCGCAGCTCGATCATCCCGCTGACCGGCGCCCGCGTGCCGGGAAGTGGCTCGATGCCCACGGCGCGTACGACCTCGCGCACTTCCTCCAGCTCGCACGCGAGGTCACGGCCGTTCATGCGGAACGTGATGTAGCCGCTCACTAGCGTCTCCGTCCATCGTCCTGAAATGCCGCGCCTGCTCCGACCGTCGGTTCTCGGTCAGACTGCAAGGAAACGGCCAACTGACGACATAGGTCTACCAAATCTGAGACCGCTCGACCATCAAGTAGTTCCGAAAGAGTCTCAGAAGATGCGTTCGGCAGGGTTTCGGCAGCCGAGGCGAACGAGAGCGCCGCGCCGCCAGGGTCGCCGACGCGAGCCAAGGTGGTGGCCAGCAGGAAGTGCGCATGAGCCGCCGTCGGATCGAGGAAGACAGCTTTGCGAAGGGCGGCAATGGCGCCGTCGTCGTCACCCTGGTTGCTGAGTGCTCGTCCCTCGATGATGTACCCCTCGACGAGCAGTGGGTGGGCGGCCGTCGCTCGCTCGGCAAGGGACGCCGCCTCCGCGTACTTCCCAGCTGTCAGCGAATCTCGGGCCTTGTTGAGGTCGTCAAGCGGCGACACCACCGGCACTGGACGGGCTTCGGTCGGAGGTGGCGGGGCAGGGGCTCGCCGGGGTCGCAGAGTCGGAACCCTAAGAACGTCACGCATCACGCGCCTCGGCGGCGGGGGTGGAGGTGACGTTGCCGGCGATCGACCCATCGCTGGACGCCGCCCATTCTGAGGCACAGCATCCTTGCGATAGACGAACGACTCGCCAACTGGGAGCAAGCTGAAGTCTTCAGAGATCTGCCACAGCGTCTCGGCGTGTCCCAGTAGCAGGTACCCACCCAACGCGAGCAAGCGGTGGAACGCCCTCACGAGCCGAACGGTGGTCTCGCGTCCAAAGTAGATCGTCACGTTGCGGCAGACGACGAGATCAACCTCACCGGTGCCAAACGGAGGCTCATCGGTTACCAAGTTCTGCAAGCGGAACTCCACGAGGTCTCGCACCGGCTGGGCAACGGAGTAGCTGCCATCCGATCGCTCGTCGAACCAGCGTTCGACCGCCCCAGGCTCGGCCAGCTGGATCGTGCGTCCTGAGTAGACGCCGGCGCGGGCGACGTCTAGCGCCACCGCAGACACGTCGGTTCCGATGATCCGCACCGGGAAGGGACCGGTCTCCTCAAAGAGCTGTACCAGCAACATGGCGAGCGTGTATGGCTCTTCACCCGTCGAGCATCCGGCCGACCAGATGGTGAGTGGACGCCCGGTGCTGCGGCTGCGACGGAGCAGATCGGGGAGGACATCGCGACGAAGCGCATCGATCTGCGGCAGGTTACGGAAGAAGTGCGTCTCTTGGATCGTGACGGCGTCCAGCAGCTGTTGACGCTCGACCGCTCCAAGTGTCGACTCAACGTGGGCCAGGTATGAGCCGGTGGTTGCGTGGCCGGATTTTCCCATGCGCTCGTGCAGGATCGCGCTGATCGCGCCGCGCCGGCTGACGTCGAAGACCAGCCCGGCCATACTCACCAGTGCCTCGGTGACGACGTCGTACTCAGCGTCGGAGAGGACGTGAGTCGTCATGACCCCACCTCCACAACCTCGTTCACCGCATGCTGAACGGCGGTCACAATCGCCGGCCCGATCGCCGGCAAGGGCAGTTCGAGGTCGACGGCGTCTACCTCTTGTGCAGCAGCAGGCATTCCCCACACAACGCTGGTCGACTCGTCCTGACCAATCGTGAAGGCCCCGATGTCACGCAGCACCTTCAGGCCCGCTGCACCGTCACGACCCATGCCCGTGAGAAGGGCGGCTACCGCGTACTGGCCGGAGACCTGTGCGACTGAGCGAAACGTGACGTCGACGCCGGGCACGTGGTACTGGCCAGGAGGTGGGTCAGTGAGTGCCACGCGGAACCCGGGGCGCATGAGCATGTTCTGGTTTGCCGGCGCGAGATAGACCTGCCCGGCCTGCAGCCGTTCGCCGTCCACGGCGACCACGACCGGAATGGCACAGACGCCGTCGAGCCAGCGCGCGAGTCCCTCGACGAATCCTTCTGCCATGTGTTGGACCACGAGGACAGCCGCGGGCAGGTCGGCCGGTAGCTCGGCAAGAATCGTGGCGAGTGCGGGTGGCCCGCCAGTCGACGCGCCGATCGCTACCACTAGTGGGCCCTGTCGAAGGTGCACCGGCCGCGGACGTTGCGTTACCTGCCGGCGAATGCGTTCGGGCGAGTGAGTCGAGGGTGAAGCGGTGTCGGGTCGCCGCTGGGTGGCTGGGGACGCCCCGTTGCTGTCCGGTGCTTCGTCGCGTCGGCTGACCGGCGGCTGCGGGGTCTCGGACGCCGGACCGCGCACCCCGCGTCCGCGCAACCGGCCACGCGGGTGCGTGATCACCCGAACCCGACTAGCGATCTTGAGGTGGCGCATGACCATGTATGCGTATTCGGCGGAGCCAGGAGCAACATCGAGCGCACCAACGACGTCGACAGCACCGGCGGCGATGGCTGCTTCGGGGTGTTCGGCGGCTGGTCCGATCACGATGATCGGCGTCGCCCGAACGGCCATGATGCGCTCGATCGCTTCCAAGCCGCCCGACCACAGGTCGAGGTCGAGGAGAACGGCAGCGGGGCGAGCCGCGACGACCAGCTCTTCAGCCGCAACCGGGTCTTGCGCACCGCCGCAGACGATCAGGCCGGGTTGGTTGAGCAGCTTCTCGAGGACCTTGATGCGCGTCTTGGTGCCAGCGATGATCGCCACCAGGACCGGAGCGCCTCGAGGTGCGCCAACCGGCCCCGGGGCATGGGTCTCGTGCGACGCCGGCACCGGTCCTCCTGCCACGGCGCACTGTTCGGAGTGGGCACCGTCTCGTAGTCAGGAGTGTCGTCCGAATCCCGCCTCAACTTGAGCCAAGGCAAAGGGGCCACGGCACAGCTACTCCAGGACGAACACGGCTGGTTCGCTGAGGATTTCGAGGTTACGCGCGATGACCTGGTAGGTGCCCGGAGAAGCGGCCTCCTGCGGCGTCGGGCAGCCCTCAGCCGACTGCACCCTGGGCCAGCTCACCGTCTGCACAAACCGGTCGCCGGGATCGAGGTTCGTGCGGTCGCTGTCGCCACCCGGGTTGCAGTCGTCGGACGACCAGACCTGGCTGCCACCGGAGGTGACGCGCAGCTCGTTCGCGGCCTGACCGACGTCACGGCTGCACGCTTCGTCGGACACATTCTCGACAGCGAAAGTGAAGGAAGGTTGGCGGCTGGCGGGGTAGGTCTCGGCGTCACTCGCTACCTTGACCTCGATCGCGGAGTCTTCGCAAGGCGCCAGAAGCTCGTCCTTCGGCTCCTTCGTCCTGGTCGGTTTCGGGGTGGCCGACGTCGTGTCGCTCGGAGTGACGGACGCCGTGGGGCTCGGCGTCGGATTGGCGGTCACCTGCTCGGTGTCGTCGCCTCCGTTGGGCCAGGTCCACCACACGATAGCAATGAGCAGAAGCAGTGCCCCGAGCACCAGCCCACGGCGTATCCAGTAGACACCGGGGGGCTGGTCGCCGACAGGTCGAAGAGCCACGGGCCCACCCTAGTTGGCCCCCGAGCGGTGTTCCGGTTGTTGACGGATTCAGTGGCGCCCCCAGGGGTCTGACCGGTGCCCCTTGCTAGCTTGCCGCAGCATGGAACGTCAGAGACACATCGCGGGAGTGAGTCTCGTTTCCTGTATAGCTACGAATAATCTAATCCAGATTAGACTCGCTGCGAACGCCCTCCGCGCCACCAGCGTCCCGGAACGTCCGTCGACCCCAGGGCGTTGAGCGCCTCGAAAAATCCGCGTATCCTTCGCCCTCAGACACAAAAGACCCCTCAGCGGTAAAGCCCCCGAGGCACGCTCCCCGCGTGGCACACACACCCAACCGCACCAACCCGTTCGGCGTAAACGTTTCCAAAACGCGGGCATGTCAACCATAAATGGCGCGCGAGCGTTGAAACCGATGTGAACGCCTACCACCAGGACACGTCAGCTGCGCAGCAGGCACATGCCACTCTGGGGGCATGCGCCAAACCGCCACTGTCGTTGATGGCGCCGACGTCGTCGATGTCCTCGTGCTGTGGTTCGCGCGATCGGCGCGCACGCTCCCCTGGCGCTCGGACCCCCACCCTTGGGGCGTCCTGGTCAGTGAGGTAATGCTGCAGCAGACGCCAGTGGCCAGAGTGCTCCCGGTCTATGCCGAGTGGATGCAGCGCTGGCCCACTC
>JAJAYM010000077.1 GCA_027117675.1 Actinomycetes bacterium
CCTCACGAACGACCCCGGAATGGGGGTCATCCGGCACGCCGATGCTGGCTACGAAATCGGTATCGACACCGCACGACGCGTCGGCGTCCGGATGCCGATGCAGGAGGGCACGCACGCGCCCGACTGGCAGCGCTGACCGGCCAGGTTGTTCGCAGCGCGTGCTGGCGCTGATCAGCGCCAGATCAGGTCTGGCGTAAGTTCGTCGACTTGAGCGGCCCCGAGGAGCCCCATCGCCATGGCGAACTCGCTCCACGAGGTGTCGAGCACCCACTGGACGCCGTCCGCACCCGCGACCGTGAGGCCCCAGATCACCGGGCGCCCCAGCATCACCGCGGCCGCACCGAGGATGAGTGCCTTGGCAATGTCGGTACCGCGCCGGATCCCGCCATCGACCACGATGGGAACTGCTCCGTCAACCGCGTGCACGACGGCGGGCAGCGCCTGTGCCGTTGGGACCACCGTGTCGAGGTTGCGGGCTCCGTGGTTGCTGACGACGATGCCGCCCACACCGGCGTCCACGCATCGCTGCGCGTCGTCAGAGCGCAGGACTCCCTTCGCCAGTACCGGCACGGGTGACAGGTCAACCATCCACTCGAGGGTCTCCCACGTCAGGCCCGGATCCAGGTGCGGGTTGTAGATTCGCTCGAATGGTCGAGGGTTGGGTGGCAGCGCCACCGATGGTGGAACACCAGCAAGTGCTGGGGGCTGCAACCCGTCGACGGTGTGGCCTCCGGTCCTGCGGTCACGGTCGCGGGCGCCGAGCAGCGGAGTGTCGACTGTGAGTACTAGAGCTTCTGCCCCGGCCGCGACAACGTCAGCGATCAGCTGAGCGGTGAAGTCGCGGTCGGCTTGAACATAGAGCTGGAACCACCAGGGACCATCCGCGGCCGTTCCGAGTTCGGCTACCGGCGACGAGCCGAGAGTGCTCATCACGGCCAACGCATCAGCTGCTGCAGCTCCGCGCCGCGTCGCTGCTTCGCCCTCAGGGTGGTACTGCCGGTGTGCAGCCGTCGGGGCAACCAGGATCGGATGCGCCAGGCCTCGCCCGAGGAGCTGCGTGGAGGTGTCGACGGCGGAAACGTCGACCAACACCCGTGGTGCAAGGCGCAGTTCGCGCCACGCCGAGTCGTTCCAGCCGAGCGAGACCTCGTCGGCGGCGCCGCCGGCCACGTAGTTCCACGTGCGTTCGCTCAACATCTCCTTGGCGAGTTGTTCAAGGTCGCCCAGGCAGACCACGTCGTCCGGAATCGACGATGTTGGCCGATCGCCTTGTGCGTCGATCGCTGGATCGTCGGGTCGCGGCTCCACAGATTGCAGCCTAGACGTGGCAGCATCAATGCGTGGACCTGCTTGTGCGCAACATCGGCCGACTCCTCCCCATGCGCGCATCTCCTCGGGAAGTACTTGAGGGAGCCGCTGTTCACCTGCAGAACGGAGTCGTAACGTGGGTGGGGCTCGACCAAGACATCCCCACCGGGACGGAGTACCCGGAGTTCAACGCTGATGGACGAGTTGTGATCCCCGGCTTCGTCGACCCCCATACCCACCTGGTTTGGGCAGGAACACGGCGTGCGGAGTTCGTCGCTCGACTCGCTGGCGAGACGTATGACGGTGGCGGAATCACGACGACCGTCGCAGCGACGCGTGCCGCGTCCGACGAGCAGCTCTTCGCGCTTGCCGCCGACCGCGGACGCCGAATGATCGCCAACGGAACCACGACAGTCGAGATCAAGACCGGTTACGGCCTGACGCCAGAGCACGAGCTCAGGTGTCTCGACGTGATCGCTCGCCTGGGCACTGAACTTCCGTGGAACGTCGAAGCCACCTACCTCGGCGCGCACGTTCTACCGGGCGGACGGGACCGATCCGAGTACGTGGACGAAGTGGTTGCCACCATTCCCGATGCTGCCGCCCGGGGTGCCAGGTGGGTAGACGTCTTCTGTGACGAAGGCATTTTCACACTGGACGAGACACGAAGAATCCTGCTGGCAGCGGGCGACTCGGGGTTAGGGACGCGGCTGCATGCAGAAGAGATTGCCCACACAGGCGCAGCTGATCTGGCAGCCGAGCTCGGCTGCGCGAGTGCTGACCACCTCGAGCACGTCACTGCAGCGGGCGCACGCGCGATGGCAGCGGCAGGCGTTGTCGGCGTCCTCTTGCCGACGGTAACCCTCTCGCTTCGCACCTTTGCCTTCGACCAGTACGCCGTGCTTCGCGACGCGGGCGTCCCTCTTGCTCTCGCAACCGACTGCAACCCGGGGACGTCCTGGTGCGAGTCGATGCCCTACGTCGTGCAGCTCGCCTGCCTGGTTTACGGGATGCCTGTTCACGAGGCGCTGTGGGCTGCGACGCGTGGGGGAGCGGCCGCGCTGAGGCGTTCCGATGTGGGTCGCATCGATCTTGGCGCTCGCGCGGACCTGGCTGTACTCGACACCGAGCACGAGGCTGACCTCGTTGCCCGTCTCGGGGGGCCAGGGAACGCCGCCACGGTTATCGGCGGGCGGGTTTGGCCGTCCCCGGTGGGCCGTACTGTGGTGCTATGACGCAGCAAGAGAAACCGGCCGCCGAGGAGGAGCCGTTCGACCCGCCTGGGCCGGACTGGCTCTATCGGTTGAAGGTGCGGGTGACGAGGAACAGCGCTCTGAAGCGCCTGATCTGGCGGGTACTTGCGACCACGATCGGTGTCGTCATCGTGCTGTTCGGAGTCTCCATGCTGGTCCTCCCTGGCCCCGGCTGGGCGGTCATCTTCCTCGGGCTGGCGGTGCTCGCCACGGAGTATGCCTGGGCCAACAGACTCCTTGTTGTCACCAAGGACAAAGCGCAAGGGGCGGCATCGTCTGCCTGGGCACCTGAAAACCGCAAACGCACCATCGTGCTGGGCTTGATCGTGTTCTTGGTCGTTGCAGCGCTCGTCTCTTGGTACGTCTACGAGTACGGCTGGACGCTGAGCGGAGCCCTCGGCTGGTTCGGGCTCGGCTGACCTGCTGCGATAGGCTCGCGGCCCGTCAGGGCGGTTAGCTCAGTTGGTTAGAGCGCTTCGTTCACACCG
>JAJAYM010000078.1 GCA_027117675.1 Actinomycetes bacterium
CAGGACGAAGCGCCCGGAGATCTTCCGATGCTGCCGGCACTCCCAGGTGAGGGTGCCGAGGTGGGCGACTCGTACGTGGAGGCTGCTGGCGAGGTGGAGGATGCGGCCTTCGATGTTGCGGCGGCTTTGCCCCGGTCACTGCAACGACGGGTGACGACGATCAGTGCGAACAGTGCGCGCACGGTGCAGCTGACCTTCGCCGATGGGGTGGTCGTCAATTGGGGATCACCTGGATCAGCTGACGAAAAGGCGACGGTCGTCGGTGCCTTGCGTGAACGCCGCGGGTGGGGGAGCGCGTTCACCCGCGTTGACGTCACCGCACCTGAGGCACCGGCGTGGCAGTGACACGAGTGCCGCCGACACGAGTGCCGCCGACACGCCGCGAGGTTGACGATCGTCACCCCCTCCCGTACGTTGCTCCGCATCCTGAAGTTGACATAACGTTTGATGTCTACTAGTGGGTGTGTGTTGGGTCGTCCGCACAGCGGACGCGACGAGAGAGGCGTCACAAGAGACTATGGCTGCTCCGCAAAACTACTTGGCGGTCATCAAGGTGGTCGGCATTGGCGGTGGTGGTGTCAACGCCATCAACCGGATGATCGAGGTCGGCCTCAAGGGTGTCGAGTTCATCGCGATCAACACCGATGCGCAGGCGCTGTTGATGAGCGATGCCGACGTCAAGCTCGACATCGGCCGAGAGCTCACCCGCGGACTCGGCGCTGGAGCCGACCCCGAAGTCGGTCGTCATGCGGCCGAGGATCACCGCGACGAGATCGAAGAGGTGCTCAAGGGCGCAGACATGGTCTTCGTCACGGCCGGCGAAGGCGGTGGCACCGGTACGGGTGGAGCGCCGATCGTGGCCGAGGTCGCTCGTGCCATCGGTGCGCTGACGATCGGCGTCGTCACGCGGCCGTTTGGTTTCGAAGGCCTCCGTCGTGCCCAGCAGGCCGACACCGGCATCGACGAACTGCGCGCCGAGGTGGACACGCTCATCGTGATCCCCAACGATCGACTTCTGTCGATCAGCGACCGCGCTGTCAGTGTGCTGGACGCCTTCAAGTCGGCCGACCACGTCCTGATGTCCGGCGTGCAGGGGATCACCGACCTCATCACGACCCCAGGATTGATCAACCTCGACTTCGCCGACGTCAAGTCCGTCATGCGGGGGGCCGGTACCGCGCTGATGGGGATCGGGAACGCTCGTGGAGACGACCGCGCGATTGCCGCGGCGGAGACCGCGATCTCCAGCCCGCTACTGGAGGCCTCGATCGATGGTGCGCGCGGCGTCCTTCTGTCGGTTTCCGGTGGCTCAGACCTCGGGCTCTTCGAGATCAACGAAGCCGCTCGCATGGTGGCCGAGTCGGCGCACCCCGAGGCCAACATCATCTTCGGCGCGGTGATCGACGACTCGCTGGGCGACGAAGTTCGGGTGACGGTGATCGCGGCCGGTTTCGACGGTGGCCAGGCCGGCAAGCCGAGGGCGACCCGCAAGGTCGAAGACATCGTCGTCCCAGAGCTTGGTTCGGCCGGGGCGGCCGGAGGCGACACCGACTCTGCTGAGGCCACCAAGAGTTCGCCGGGCGCCGGGGACGACCAGTACATCGAGCTTCCCGAGCGGAAAGCGCCCCGCACCATCATGTTCGACGACTCGACCGGCGACGACCTGGATGTCCCCGACTTTTTGAAGTAGCGCGTGGCCACCGAGCAGAGACGGCGTCAGATCGCGGCTGGGCTGAGCGCGGCGCGTGAGCGAATCGCTGCGGCTGAGGTGGCAGCACACCGAGCGATCGGGTCGGTGGAACTCGTCGTGGTGACGAAGACGTTCCCCGCCGACGACGTCGCGGTGCTCGTCGAACTCGGCGTTCAGCACGTCGGCGAAAATCGCGACCAAGAAGCCGAGCCCAAGTCCGCGGCCTTGTCAGGCGCCGATCTGGTCTGGCACTTCATCGGCCAGCTGCAGACGAACAAGGCACGATCGGTGGTGGGGTACGCCGACGTCGTCGAGTCCGTGGACCGGTTGAAGTTGGTCGGGTCGCTGAGTCGGGCGGCCGCCGATCTGCGTCCGATCGATCGGCCGCTGCACTGTCTGGTGCAGGTTTGTCTGGACGATCAACCGGGTCGGGGAGGGGCTGCACCCAACCAGGTACCCGAGCTTGCCGCCGCCATCGCTTCGGCACCGGCGCTGGTGCTGGGTGGGGTGATGGCGGTGGCACCTCTGGATGCCGACCCGGATGCGGCGTTTAGCCGGTTGGCTGAGGTAGCTCGAGACGTCGCCGGGGCCTATCCGGGGGCCGATTCGATTTCAGCTGGCATGAGCGGTGACCTCGAGGCAGCCATCCGACACGGCGCGACACAAGTACGACTCGGTAGCGCGGTCCTCGGGTACCGGCCCCCCGTCGGGTAGCGTGCGCCATACGGCTTGTGATCTCGGACGGGACTGAGCCACTAGAGACGAAGGGGTCGGGCGTATGGCCGGCGCAATGCGCAAGATGGCGGTCTATCTCGGATTGGTCGAGAACGAGGGCCAGTACGACGAGTACGACAGTTACGACCGTCAGCAGGACCAGCGCGAGCACGACGAACGCACCCGCCAGTTGCACGCAGTGCGTGACGACGAGCCGGTATCGAGGCCATCGGCTCCCACACCGGTTCGTGCGGCCGCCACCTCGGCGCCATCGGCGTCCCGAATCACTACGCTCCACCCTCGGACGTACAACGACGCCCGTGCGATTGGTGAGCAGTTCCGGGACGGAACGCCGGTCATCATGAACCTCACCGAGATGGACGACGGCGACGCCAAGCGGATCGTTGACTTTGCCGCAGGTCTGGTCTTTGGGTTGCACGGCGCCCTCGAGCGTGTGACGCAAAAAGTCTTTCTGCTCTCACCGGCCGACGTGGTGGTGACCGCCGAGGAAAAGGAGCAGATGGCTCAGGGCGGTTTCTTCAACCAGAGTTGACCCCTGCACCACGATGGCGATTCTTCTCCAGCTCGTTGTCCTTGTGTTGTGGCTCTTTCTGCTGACCTTGATTGCCCGGGTGGTGATCGACCTGTTGCAGATCTTCGCGCGCGACTTTCGGCCGTCCGGATTGGTGCTGGTGCTCTTCGAGGTGGTCTTCACC
>JAJAYM010000079.1 GCA_027117675.1 Actinomycetes bacterium
CCATTTCAGTCGCACCGGTCAGGTGCTCGGCTCGTTCATCTAACTTGCCGACCAAGGCGCCAACGTGATTCGCATGTACGACAAGAACGGGCTGCAGCGCGGCAGCTTCGGCGGCACCGGCACAGCGCTCGGCAAGTTCAGAGGACCGATGGGGATGGACCTACTCGGCGACCGGCTGTTCGTCATGGAGATGGGCGGCGAGCGGATCCAGGAGCTGAGGATCGTCCGAACCAGCTGAACGACCTGTGGTCCTACTCCCAGCCCGTAACGCGGCCACCAGAACCGCGGCTGCCGGTGGGGCGTCCCCGGCCAGGGAAACGAACCGGATCGAGCGATGCAGTTGCGCGCCGGCAATCGGACGCACCACGACCCCCTCGCGCTCGACCAGCGCCATCTGCGGAACCAGGGCGACGCCGACACCGGCTGCGACAAACCCGAACATGACGTCGTAGTCGTCGGTCCGCAGAACCGGACGTGGGGTAAACCCTTCAGCAGCGCAGGTGGCGCGCAACGCAGTGTCGCCCGGCTCGTCTGGGTCACGCGACATCATCCAGCCGTCATCGACCAAGTCAGCGATCGCGACCGACCGGCGTCGCGCCAACGGATGTGAGGCCGGTAGCACGACGCGGAACGGGTCGTCGAAGAGCGGAACCGTCTTGAGCTCGTCGAGCAGGTGCACCGGCGCTTCCGGGTCGTCGTAGATGAGTGCGCAGTGCAGCTCACGCGCGAGGAGCCGTTCAATCAGTTCTGGTGGCTCGGCCTCGTGCAGCTCGACGCGCACTCCGGTGCGCACCTCCAGCGCGGCGACCGCGCGGGGTAGGACGTGCGCACCGGCCGTCGGAAAGGTTCCAATGCGCAGCGTCGCCACCCCATGACGAGCGAGCGCCTTGACCTCGGCTTCGGCCGACCCCAGCCGATCGAGCACCGCCTCGGCGTGGCCGAGGAAAAGCTGTCCGAGGTCGGTGAGGGTGGCTCCCCGGGTCGTTCGGGTGACGAGGTCGACACCAAGATGCGACTCGAGAGCGGCCAAGTGGTGGGCGACTGTTGGCTGGCTGTAGTGCAGCGACCGGGCAGCGCCAGCCAACGACCCGGCGCGCGCAATCGCCTGCAGGACGGTGAGCTGCCGGAGTTCGAGCATGGGTGAAGGGTACCTCTTCCTCCATACTGTGTATGGATCAGCATAAGAGAGTTGCCATCTACTCTTTCATACCATCATCGTCGATCCTAGAAGCCTGACTCCCCATGACGCCCTCGCCGCCCACCTGCCCGGTCTCGACCAGACCTGCACCCCCTACGCCGACGCGTTGACGGCGTACGCCGACTCCGACGTCCTGCGCCTCGACGTGCCAGGGCATCAGGCGTCTGCGCACGCCCAGCCTGGCCTGGCCGACTTCCTCGGCCAGCGCGTCCTCGATCTCGATATCCCGCCGCTTACCCAGGGCATCGACTTCGGCGACGCACCGACCCCGCTCGGGCAGGCCGCCTACCTCGCCGCCCAGGCATGGGGCGGGAAGCGCACCTGGTTCCTGACCAACGGCGCCAGCAAGGGCAACCTCGTCGCCTGCCTCGCACTTCGCGGGCTCGGGACCCAGGTCGTCCTGCAGCGTTCGGTGCACTCGTCGGTCATCGACGGTCTGGCGCTGGCCGGTATGGACGCCGCCTTCGTCTACCCGAGCGTCGACGCCGAGCTCGGCATCGCGCACCGAGTCACGCCGGCTTCACTCGACCTCACGCTCGCGGCCAACCCAGAAGCCATCGCGGCCTACGTCGTCACCCCTTCGTACTTCGGAGCCGTTGCCGACGTCGCCGGGCTGGCCGACGTCGCGCACCGCCACGGCGTCCCGCTCGTCGTCGACGAGGCGTGGGGCTCCCACTTCGGCTTTCACCCGCGACTTCCGGTCAACGCGCTGCGTCTCGGCGCCGACCTGGTGATCTCGTCCACTCACAAGCTCGCCGGCTCACTGACCCAGTCGGCAATGCTGCACCTCGGCAACGGTGACTTCGCCGACCGACTTGAGCCGCTGCTCGACCGGGCCTTCCGCTCGATGCAGTCGACGTCCGCGTCCGCACTGTTGATGGCGTCGCTCGACCACGCCCGCCACCAGCTCGCGGTCAACGGCCACACCACGATCGGCGCGAGCCTGGACGCCGTCGAGAAGATCCGTGGCCGGATCGAGGCCGAGGGACGATTCAGCATCCTGGACGCCCACATGCTCACCTTCGACGACGTCGTCGCCATCGACCCGCTGCGCGTGGTCATCGACACCCGCGCCGGCGGCATCAGCGGGCACGAGGCCCGTCACTTGCTCTTCGAAAAGCACCGCATCCACTTCGAGATGTCCACTGACTCGGTGATTGTCGCTGTCGTTGGGGCCGGAGCTGTCCCCGACGTCGACCGGCTGCTGGACGCGCTGCACGCACTCCCCCGAGTCGGCGTTACCGAGGCGGCGGCCATTCGGCTCCCCGCGCCCGGCCAGCGCGCCAGCAGCGTCCGGGACGCCTACTTCAGTACCACCGAAGTCGTCTCAGCCCAGGACGCCGTCGGACGCGTCTCAGCGGACACCGTGGCCGCGTACCCTCCCGGCATCCCCAACCTGCTTCCCGGAGAGGTCGTCACGCAGGAGGTCGTCGACTTCCTGCAGCAGACGGCAGCGGCTCCCTTTGGTCACGTCCGCGGTGCGCTCGTGAAAGACATGAGCCTCTTGCGGGTCGTGGGCAGCTAGCTGCTTTGGCCGGTGCCGCTCTCGGCAATAGCCGACCAGAACCCGTCCCGAACGTCGTGCTTGGCCCGCTCGTCGTGCCAGGTGTCGACGCCTCGAGCATCGGCATAGCCGAGCAACTCGGCGTCGATTCGCCGCGGGATGTGCGGCTTGGACACCACCAGGCCAGCGCGCATCTCGTCGGTCGCACGTAGGCGCCACCGGTCGCCGTAGGTGTGACCGGCCTCACGGGCAGTCGTGGCAGTCGCCACTGCGCCGTCCTCGGCATCGTCACGGGCCCGCTCTTCACGTGTGGAGACGTCCGACAGCCGCAGAAGCGCGTCCTCCTCCGGTCCGTGCACGTAGCCAGAGCTTCGTCCGGTCGAGGTGAACAGCAGCCGCGACGGTATCGGTTTGCTGGGCGCGACAGGCTTGTGGAGGGCGGCGATCTCTGCGGGCGTCGGTACGTGCGCGTGGTCCGCGTCGGCCCCGGGGGCGACGGCAGGAGCGGCGACAACGGCGACTTCACCGGCGCCGTCGGCACCCACCTGTTCACCGGCGGCAGCAACCTCGGCCACCCCGGCGGCGAGCTCGGCTGGGTCGGGGAACACCGTGTACAGCGCACGCAGGAAAGTGGCATCGAGCACTCGGCGGCGGTCGGCAGCCATGATGAGTTCGAGCGACTGGTTCGAGCTCTCCGGCGGGCTGTCGACTCCCCACAGATGCAGCCGGACGCCGTACTTCTGCACTTCCTCAACAGCGCGCAAGAGGTCTTCGTCACCGGTGAGGAGCACGAAGTCGGCAGCAGCTTTGTTCCTGGCTAGTTCGGTCATGTCAGCGTGCAGGTCGGCGTCGACACCCTTCTGCGCGCGGCGTCCACCGTCGCGCTCGCGGAGGTTGCCGAGGCGAAGCTTGACGTCGGTGAGGCGTCCGAGCTCGCGCTGGTCGGGAAACGGCACCCGGTTGGGGGCGGCGTCGTACCAGTAGAGGCGGAGCAGTGGCAGCCCGGTGTCTTTGACGGCGAGGTCGGCAAGCGCTTGGACGAGGGAGGGGCGGTCGGCTCGAACCCGGCGTCCCGGTGACCCCTCGGTGAGCAGCGTCTTGGCACTCTCGCCCAGATAACCCGCATCGACGAAGACTGCGCACCGGTCCATGGGCCCAGAGTGCCAGGCCCGGCCGACCTGTGGGAGGGAACCGGCTTGACCGACCCCACTCGGCAGACCATGCTCGTTCCCATGAGTGACACGAGCGACGAGAAGGATGAGTCAGGGCCAGCCGAGGACGTCAAGGCAAAGTTCCGCGAGGCGTTGGAGCGCAAGAACAAGCAAACCCATGACACCGTCGGCGCGGGTGGGCCCGACTCACCACACGGCACCGAGGACACCCACGCCCAAGGGGCGAAGCGAGAGTTCCGCCGCAAGTCCGGCTAAATCCCTAGCAACGTGGGCAGGATTACCGGGAGACGCGTTCGGGGACGTCCGCGTCGGCGTCCGCTGGGACGTCGCGGGGGGCGGTAGCCGCCAAGACTTGCACGACCGCAACCACTGCCAGCAGCGCCACCACGAACCAGGCAACCGTGGAAGGTGTCGGGCGGTCGACGAGGAAGATCGCGCCGCCGAAGACGGCTGCGGCCGTCAACTGGATGCCCACTTTGTGAGCAGCAACGAA
>JAJAYM010000080.1 GCA_027117675.1 Actinomycetes bacterium
ACCCGGCCGAGGACGTGGTCGCGCTCCTCTTCCATGAGCGACGCGTGCTGGAGCAGGGTGGGAACGCTTGGCAAGAAGATCGACGCCGTCTCACCACGCCGTCGAGCACGAACAAAACGACCGACTGCTTGCGCGAAGAAGAGCGGCGTTGTCGTGGTGGTCGCGTACACGCCGACGGCGAGCCGCGGGATGTCAACACCTTCACTCACCATCCGGACGGCGACCAGCCAGCGTGACGATGCGTCAGAGAACTTCTCGATGACGCCGCTTGCCTTCGGGTCGTCCGACAGCACCGTCGGTACCTTCTCGCCGCACATCCGGCTCAGCAGCCGGGCATATGCGCGAGCGTGTTCATGATCGGTCGCAATGACCAGCCCGCCGGCGTCCGGCATGGCGCGCCGAACCTCACCGAGTCGTCGGTCGGCGGCCGCAAGGACCGAACCGATCCACTCCCCTTTTGGGTCGAGTGCCGTGCGCAGGGCCTGCGACGTCGCGTCCGGACCCATGTCCTCGCCGAGCCGAGCAGCTACCTCGTCGCCTGCCCTCGTCCGCCAGCGCAACTCACCCGAGTACGCAAGGAAGAGCACCGGCCGCACCACGCCGTCTTTGAGCGCGTCGGCGTAGCCGTACGAGTGATCTGACGAGCTACGCGGCAGCCCATCACCATCTGGCTCATAACGAACGAACGGGATGGCATTGACGTCAGAGCGGAACGGAGTGCCTGTCAGCGCGAGCCGATGGGCAGCAGGTTCGAATGCCTCACGGACCGCGCCTCCCCACGACATCGCGTCACCGGCATGGTGGATCTCGTCGAGGATCACCAACGTCTTGCGGTTCTCAGTTCGGGCCCTGTGCAACATCGGGTGAGCGGCTACCTGGGCGTAAGTGACCACGACTCCCTCGAACCCCTGACCCATCGCCCCCTGCGCATTGGTGAAGCGCGGGTCGAGTCGAACACCGAGCCGCGTCGCGGCATCGGCCCATTGCTGCTTCAAGTGCTCGGTCGGAGCGACAACCGTGATGGCGCGTACCTGTCGAGAAGCCAGCAGCTGGCTGGCGACCAACAGTGCGAATGTCGTCTTTCCGGCGCCGGGTGTGGCGACCGTCAGGAAGTCTCGAGGCCGGGCACTCATCCACTGCACCAGTGCCGCACGCTGCCAGCTGCGCAGTGGCGTCGCGGCTGGCTGATTTCTCGTTGTCACGGGGGCACGAGCCTAGGCACTGCCCGACCCGGCCGATGACCCGGCCGATGACGGGGCCGATGACGGGGCCGATACCCGGGGCGCCAGGACAGTACCGACCGCGGCAATTGCGGTCATGACCAGGAAGATCGTGAGATAGACGCCCCCGTCCTGGCCAGCACGGACATGCGACGTCGCGAAGATCACCCCACCTAGGCCGGTGGCCACGATCACGCCAAGCGAGTCCGAGATCTGCAGCGCCGCTGAGTTGACGCCCTGCTCTTCAGGGGCAGACAGCTGCAAGACCAGGACGCCGAGCGAGCCGTACAAGATCCCCATTCCGAAGGAACCGATTGCCCAGGTGAGCGCGATCACCTGCCATGAGACGGCCTCCAGGGCGGCGGCGCTGGAGAGCGCGAGGCCAACGGTCGTGAAGGCTGCGCCCATGACGACGAGCCGTTCGCGAGTGATGGTCAGAGTCGGACGTCCCTGGAGCCAGCTACCCAGGAACCAACCAACGGCAGCCCCGGACAATGCGCCTCCGGCGAAGACTGATGAGAGTCCGCGCTCGCTCACCAACATCAACTGCACGAACCACTCGGCGGCAAAGAACGAGCCGGCGAAGACCCCACGGATCAGAACCACGGTCGGCAGACCTCGACGCGCCCGAAGCGTTCCGCTCGGCAGCAGGCGGGGAACGGCGTAGGCCAACAAGGCAAGGGCAATAGGCGTGAGGATGAGCGACCACACATCTAGTCGCTGACCAGCCACCTGCAGCAGCACCACCCCAACTGCTGCCATCAGGGCCAGACGCTTACGCCCTGGGGCTGGCGCGGCGTCAGCGTCCGGCTCCACGTGCATCGCCTGCAGCCGTGGGATGAGTACGGCGCCGACCGGAATGAGGAGCAGGAGGACGCCAAAGAAGACCCAGCGCCAACCGAACGCATCGGTGATGAGCCCCGCGACCAGCGGTCCGACGATCCCGGGAACCACCCACGCCCCAGAGAGGGCGGTGAACACCCTCGGCCTCAGCTGCTCGGGATAGGCCCGGCCGATCACGACGTAGAGGGCGACGATAACGGCCCCGAACCCCAGGCCCTGAAGCGCCCTGCCCACCAGGAGTACCGGCATGGTCGGCGCAAAGCCGCAGACAAGGGTGCCGACGACGAACGCAACCAACCCAGCGGACAACGGCGGGACGGGGCCACGCCGGTCGGCCCAGCCACCCGCAGCCGCCATCGAGAAGAGACCCGCGGCCGTAACGGCGGTAGACCCCCAGGCATACCAGGCGAGGCCATCGAGCTCACGCGCTGCCGTTGGCATCGCCGTGATGACGCCCATCGCCTCAAAGGCCACGATGGTCATCACCGAAATGACACCGAGGGTCAGGACGCGGTACTGCGGGCCGAAGATGCTTCCCGGCCCATCGGGATCACCCTCGCCTGCCTTGACGGCCGACATTCCGGGATCAGGCGGCGTCGTCACCTCACCAGCGTAAGCACTCGCTGCCCAGACCTATCCAGCGGACCGGAAGGTAGCCCACTGGCTCGACATGCGGTCGGACTGTCCTGCGGTGAAGCGGTTCATGCACTTGTCGTTGCTGTAGTCCATGAAGTTGTAGATCGGGTCGACGCCGGCGCTTCGACAGGAGTCGCGACCCTTGGGACAGCCGTACCCTGGCCTGCGCTCAGCGGGTGTGTCTGAGACGCGGTCGTTCGTCTTCGTGCAGCCATTCTGGAACGTGTGGTAGAGCCCGAGCCAGTGACCTACCTCGTGCGTTCCGGTATCACCTCGGTTGTACGGTGCAGCGTTCCCGCCCGGCATCGACTCGGTGAGCAGCACGACGCCGTCGTTGGTGGGGTTGCCCTCATACTTCTGCGGGAAGGTGGCCCAGCCAAGGAGGCCACCACCAATGTTGGCGGCATAGATGTTGAGGGTGTCAGCCCCGACCACTCGTAACGCTGCCTTGGCCTGCTGCTCGGCAGCACTGCCGTATCTCATCGTGGACCAAGCGTCATCAACAGTGAAGTCAGTCAGCTCGAGGGAGAAGCGGAACGGCGTGTCGGTGGCCCTGTCGCTACTGCGCCCTGAATAAGAGCGATTGAGCACCCGGACCTGCTCGGCCGCCTGCTCTTGACGGGCCTGCTGCTGCTCAGGGGTGAGCTCTTTAGCGGTGATGACGTGAACGTAGGTGGGGATCGTTACCTCGGCTGCGGCGAGTCGGGCCTGGACTGTCGGCACGTCGCGCAGCAGCTTGGTGTGCGGGTCGACGCGAACCTCGCCGCTTCCTCGAGCGCCGGTTTGCAGAGCGCGCGGCTCAAAGCACTCAGCGGTGGCACTCGAAACTGCCCCCGTACCCAGTGGCGCGACCGCTACGGCGGCAGCAGCGAACACCACCACGGCTCCGATCGCAGCAGAACGACTGCCAAGGCGGGCGGGACTGATCGACACAGGTGACCTCCAAGGCACAGTTCACACCAGCATGACGAGATTATGAAGCAGCGCCTAGGGCAGTTCGGGTGATCGCCACGCGCCCCGGGAGGGGTTATCCCTCGGACGGCAAGGACTCGTAGATCTCCTGGCACTCGGGGCACACCGGAAACTTCTGCGGGTCGCGGTTCGGGATCCAGACCTTGCCACAGAGTGCGATGACCGGTGAGCCAGTGACGGCGCTCTCCACGATCTTTTCCTTTTGCACATAGTGCGCGAACCGCTCGTGATCGCCGGGCTCGACCGAGGCCTCCTCCACGCGCTCGTCGATCAGCGTGCCGAGGCCGCCGTTGTCGGTATCTGGGCTGAGGGGATCTGTCGTCACGCGGAGGAGTGTAAACCGTCAGTTGAGCGAAGGGTCTTCGGGAAAGGTGGCCACGAGCGCCAGCCGCGCCGGCTGCCGACGCAGCACGTGCCCCCACAGCCCTTGCGGATCGGCTGAGGACAGGTCACCTGGGTCGGCGTCAACGACGTACCAAGAACCGGAGTCGATTTCGGCCTCGAGCTGGTCGGCGCCCCAGCCTGCGTAGCCGGCGAAAACCCGCATCGCGCTGATCTCGGCGGCGATGAGCTCAGCTGGGGCGTCGAGATCGACGAGCCCGATCCCAGCGTGGACGTGCCGAAAGCCCAACGGCTCGCCTTCTTCGCCATGACCACCCGTTCGAGCGGCCAGTGCGAGCGCACTGTCTCGACCAACCGGACCACCCTGGAAGACCACCTGTGGCGGCGTCGCGTAGAGGTGCCAGTCGGGCAGTATCTCGCTGACATCGGTGGTGGACGGACGGTTCAGCACTACACCGAGAGCTCCACTCTCATCGTGGTCGACCAGCAGCACGACCGTGCGCGAGAAATGCGGGTCATCGAGATCGGGCGCCGCCACCAGTAGGCGCCCAGTCATGGTCTCTTCCTCGACGCTCGACTCGTCCACCCCGCCATCTTCACCTAGTTGGAGGCTAGATGGAGGGCAGGTCCAAGGCCAGACCGCTCGGAATAATGTTTGCGGGGACGTCGTTGCGAGGGGAGCCGGGTAGCAGCCCATTTAATGAAGCGAATGAAACCGTTGAACGAAGCCAGTGAATGAGTCCAGTGAATGGAGGCCAGGTGTCCACCCTCACCTTGACCAAAGAAAACTTCGCCGAGACGATCAGCGACAACAACATCGTCTTGATCGACTTCTGGGCATCGTGGTGTGGCCCGTGTCGGGCGTTCGGTCCGGTCTTTGAGAGCGCCAGCGAGGTGCACACCGACGTCGTCTTCGCCAAGGTCGACACTGAGGACCAGCAGGAACTCGCCGGGATGTTCGGAATCACATCGATCCCCACACTGGTCGCGTTCCGCGAAAAGGTTCTCGTCTTCGGTGAAGCCGGCGCCCTACCGGCCCCTGAGCTCGAGAAGGTGCTGGTCAGCGTCCAAGCACTCAAGATGGCCGATGTGCACCAGAAGGTGGCCGATCAGCAGTCCACGGACGCCGTCTGACCCAATGCCGACGCGGCAGTGATCAACTGCGCTAGGTTCCTCGTTCTATGGGGGTTCAGTCGCGGCGAATGCTGGTCGCCGCTCGCGCTCTTGCGCTGCTCAGTGTTGCCGCGCTCGCGCCTCTGACAACGTGGGCGGGCACGACGCCCCCGGCTGCGGCAGCTGAGGATGCGTCGCCGCAGCCGAACATCGTGGTGATCCTCACTGACGACCAGAGCCCGGACATGTTCGACGCCATGCCGCTGACGCAGGCATCGCTGCTCGATCAAGGAGTCACGTTCAGCAACGGCATCAGTCCTACCTCCCTCTGTTGCCCCGCGCGGGCCGCACTTCTGCATGGCACGTACTCCCGCACCAATGGCGTCTGGTCCAACGGCGGCCCCCTCGGCGGCTGGTCAGCGTTCTCCGGGCTGGAGTCGCAAACCATCGCGACCGCAGTCGACGCCGTCGGGTACCGGACTGGATTCTTTGGCAAGTACCTGAACGGCTGGTCGACGCCAGCAGACCCGGTCGTCCCAGCCGGATGGGACGCCTTTTCCGCAATGCGCGGACCTGCCGGCGGCGGTGGCGCCTATTACGACTACCAGCTGGTCGGTAGCGCGCCGAGCGAGTCGTACGGGGCCAATGCCGAGGACTACAGCACGGACGTGTTGGCCGCCAAGGCCAGCGACTTCGTGGCCACCACCGATCCTTCGGCGCCGTTCTTCGTCGTCTACGCCCCGTTCGGGCCGCACGCACCATCCAACGCGGCGCCCCGCCACGTCGGGATGTGGCCGGGCGCCCCGATTCAGCCTCCGACGAACGAGGCTGACATGACCGACAAGCCGGCGTTCATGCAGACCCTCGGCCCCATCCCCAACCGCAAGCTGCGCAGAACCATCCGCAAGCAACACGAGTCACTGCTGTCGGTCGACGAAGGGGTCCACCAGATCATCGACACGCTCGGACCCGAGCGATCGACCAACACCCTCTTCGTCTTCCTCTCTGACAACGCTCTGATGAACGGCGACCACCGGCTCCTGGGCAAGTACGTTCCCTATGCGGGTGCCACCGAGATCCCCATCGTGATGCGGTGGGACAACCTCCTGCCGCCTGGTCAGGTCGACTCGCGGATCTTCACGATCCAGGACGTGACTACAACGATCGTCGAAGCAGCTGGCGCCACACTTCCGACCGAGGGCGTTGGCTACCCCTCGGGGACCCGGGAGGGGACTGTGGTGGAGGGCATAGAGACCACCAAGGACGGTTTCACCCGTCCCGCCTACTGCGGTTGGCGCACCGAGCAGTACCTCTATGTGCGGTACAACAACGGTGCAGGCGAAGAGCTCTACGACTACGGGGTCGACCCCGACGAACTCAACAACAGCGTCGCCGACCCCGCCTACACCAAGACTCTCGACCAGCTACGGGCCGTCGCTCAGC